>JAESTF010000021.1 GCA_016763795.1 Flavobacteriales bacterium | reverse complement strand
CTTTTTTTATTGAAGATTGTTTTGGAGGGATTTTTATAAACTCTTTGTTCTCCCACCATCAACAGGAACATTAATTCCGTTAATGTAGCTAGCAGCAGGTGAAGCTAAAAATGCAACAGCATTAGCAACTTCTTCAGGTTGTGCGATACGTTTCATTGGAACCATATCCGCCATCCCTTGTTTAATAGCATTAACATCACCACCAGTTTTAGCAGCTTTATTTTCTATAATAGATTTTAACCGAACTGTATCTGTTGCGCCTGGTAAAACATTGTTTACCGTAATCCCAAATTCACCTAATTCATTTGCCAAGGTTTTTGCCCAACTGGCAACAGCCCCTCTAATGGTATTAGAAACTCCTAAGCCATTTAATGGTTGTTTAACTGAAGTAGAAATTATGTTGATGATTCTTCCGTAACCACTATTTTTCATTCCTTCTTTAACTGCTTGCATTAAAATATGATTACAAACTAAATGATTAGAAAAAGTTTTTGTAAACTCTTCTATCTTAGCATTCTCAATAAGCCCTCCAGCAGGCCCTCCAGTATTATTTATTAAAATATTAATTTCAATTTCGTTGGTTTCAATATAATCTTCTACCACTAATTTTAATTGTGGAGGAAGTGAAAAGTCAGCAACAATATAATGGTGTTCTTGTCCTTTAGAAACATCTAATTCTTTACAAACTGAGCTTAATTTCTCTTCATTTCGAGCAATTAAAATAATGTTCGCGCCTAAAATTGCTAACTCTGTTGCTATTGCTTTTCCGATACCTTGTGTACTTCCACAAACAATCGCATTTTTTCCTATTAAATCTAAATTCATACTAAAATGGTAGTTAGTTATTATTTTCCAAAGGTAATATTTTATACCTTTATCTCTCTTATGAAACGAGTATAATATAGCTTACGACTCTAGTGAATGACTTTTATTAGCGAGTTCCATGTGGCATTAATTAAATAATAAATAAATAAAGACACATGAAATTTAATGAAATAGAATACAAAAAGCCCTTTTTTAAAATTAACAACTATTTAAACGAATATTTAAACGAATATTCGAGAAGCCTAGAGATACCACTACAATATGAAGACTTATTAAATTATAGCGGACTTGTTCCCTTAGAAAATGAAAAAGGAGATCCTACTTTGTGGAATAGAGTTCTTTTTCATGCCAACGATATGGATTATTTGTATGCAGGACTGGTAGAAATATATCGTTTATTAATTTCTGATGGAAGTAAAGTAGATCATCTTACAGTTGATGGAGTAGATTTTTGTGGCTATGGGAATTCTAAACCTTTCCGAATTAAAATTTTAAATCAGTTAAACGATAATTACGATTATTATTACATTAAAATTGCCGATGCTTCTCGGGTTTATGGATTAGAATTAGAACATCACTTTTCTCCCAATAAAATCAATTATATTTACCATAAAAACACCCTAGTTGAAGAGCATATTATTGGCATTCCAGGCGATCAATTTATTGAAGAAGTAAAATCCAAAAAACGAGTAATAAACGAAGTTAGACTTGCTAAAGAGTTTGTAAAGTTTAATGAACAATGTTTTGTTCGATTATTGGGAGATATGCGGTCTTACAATTATGTAATTGTAGTCACCCAAGATTTTGACCAAATTCAATACCGTGTTAGGGCAATAGATTTTGACCAACAAAGTTTTGAAAAACGGTGCAAAATATATTTACCTCAATTTTATGTAGATAATGTATTTTATGTAGAAATGGTTCAAAGAGCTATTCCGATGCCTACAATAGAACAATACCAAAAAGAAGAAAAATCATTACTAAAAAAACGATATCTAAATGATAAATATCAAATAGATACATTGATTGATGTGATGAAAAAAGATGTTGTTTCATTTCCAGATTATGTAGAAAATTTAAAACAAGAGTTGGCAAAATTTCATACTTCTTCTAAATTTTTAGAATGTAAAAATATGGGAGAACTATTAAAAGTAAATATCACTACAATGTTAGAGTTGTAAGAAGTGTTTTTTTTATCACAAAAAAGAGGCTACCGAAAAGGCAGCCTCTTTTACTTTTTAACCAACTCTTTTCTATTCTTTAATTAATTTAATTATCTCTTGTGCATCAGTTGTAAGTATTCTTACAAAATACATTCCTTTAGAAGCTTCAATTTCTAAATCAACAATTTGTAATTGATTATAACCCGATTGACTAACAATTTGTCCTTTAATGTTCATAATTATAACTTCTACCTCTTCATAATTTACTCCTAAATCAATTGTAAAATTACCTTTGGTTGGATTTGGATAAAGAATTGTATTTATAACATTGCTTGAGATGTTTGCAATACTTGTTATTACTTCTGTTGTAAAATTCCATGTAGTAGAACCTGTAAATCCAGCATAATCATTTCCAACTAAATCTTGTACAACACCATTTGCTATTTCTACATAGTATTGTGTGCTATTTGTTAAGTTAGAAGTAGGGTTAATCGTTAATACACTACCAGAAACTGTACTTGATGAAGAAATAATTGTTCCACCGAAATCCTTCAGCACCACACTTCCTGTTAATTGAATAGCTTCATCAAACGTAATTGTTAAATCATTTGAAATACTTACTCCTGTTGCATTATCAGCAGGAACAAAAATTTGTGCTATTGGAGCAGTTACATCTACAGCTGCTACTGTAGTGAAGTTCCAAGTTGTAGCATCGAAAATTCCAGCAAACCAGTTTACTGACATGTCAGCTATTACTCCATTTGCTATATTAATGTAGTAACTAACTCCATTCTCTAAATCGACATGAGGAATAGTTAATGTGTTTCCTGAAATATTTGCAGAAGTAAGCGTTACTGTTTCAAAAATAGAACCATCAGCTCTTTTAATTACAACAACTTTTGTAGCCCCACTTACTGCAATTTGAATATTTACATTAAATGTAAGCTCTATGCTCGAAGTTACTGCTACTCCTGTTGCATTATCCAGAGGTAAGTAAGAGCTTGCTATGGGTAATACAACTACACCAGCCGCTATAAAGTTCCAAGTAGTATTATTTGAAATTCCAACAAACCAGTTTCCAGCTAAATCAGCTACCACTCCATTTGCTATCGTAATATAATAACCTACTCCTGGTTCTAAATCTGTATGAGGAATCGTTAATGTGTTTCCAGAAAAGTTAGCTGAAGTAAGAGTTATGGCTTCAAAAGTAGAACCATCAGCTCTTCTAATTAAAGCAAGTTTGGTAGCTCCACTTACTGCAATTTCGATCGCTTCATTAAACGTAAGTTCTATACTTGAATTTATTGCTACTCCTGTTGCATTATCTAACGGCAAGTAGGTGTTCACTAAAGGTAATATTACATCCACAGCGGCAATTGTTACAAAGTTCCAAGTGGTATTCCCGCTAAAACCAGTGTGATTATTTCCTGCTAAATCTTGTATTACTCCATTCGCTAATTCAACATAAAACTGTGTGCCATTTACTAAACTAGCTGTAGGGTTAATCGTTAAAACACTACCAGAAACTGTACTTGATGAAGGGATAATAGCTCCACTAAAATCTTTTAATACTGCGCTTCCTGTTAGTTGAATCGCTTCATCAAACGTAATTGTTAAATCATTTGAAATACTTACTCCTGTTGCATTATCAGCAGGAACAAAAATTTGTGCTACTGGAGCAGTAATATCTCCTACTGCAAAATGAAGTGTATAATCATTTGCTGCAAACCCACTCCATTGTACACCAGACATATTCGTTATCGTTGCACCAGTTAATACAAAGTATACGGATTGACCTGCGCTAATAAATCCTGTTGGATAAGTAACTGTTGCTGAATTACCAGAAATAGTTACCAAATTTGGCAAGAAGAAGTTAACTCCTAGCTGAACGTTTGTACCTGCATCATACATTCTAAGAGAACCTGTATTTACTTCTAGTATAGGCTCGTTAAACGTAATTATAAAAGCTTGATCAATGGTTATTCCTGTTGCATTGTCTGCTGGAGAGATGCTTACAATACTAAATGCTGTTTCCGTTGTAAAATTCCAAGTAGTATTACCATTAAAACCTGTATAATTGTTATTTGCAATATCTTTAATTACTCCACTTGCTAACTCTACATAATACTGAGTTCCGTTTGCTAAGTTAGCTGTAGGATTAATTGTTAAAATACTTCCTGAGACACTACTTGAAGAAGGAATAACAGACCCAGCAAAGTTTTTTAAGACTGCATTTCCTGTTAATTGAATAGTCTCATCAAAAGTGATTGTTAAGTTATTAGAAACACTTACTCCTGTAGCATTATCTGCAGGAACAAAAGTTACTGGTGATGGGGCTATAACATCTGCAACAGCAACTGTTGTAAAGTTCCAAGCTGAATTACCACTAAAACCTGCGTAATTATTTCCTGCTAGATCTTTAATTACTCCATTTGCTAACTCTACATAATATTGAGTGTTATTTAATAGGTTGGATGTAGGGTTGATTGTCAAGTTAAGAGAAAAAACAGTACTTATTGATGGGATAATTGCTCCCGACATATCTTTTAATACCGCACTTCCTGTTCCTAATTGAATAACTTCATCAAACGTAAGTGTTAAATTATTAGAAATACTTACTCCTATAGCATTATCTGTAGGAACATATGCTGTTGGTGTTGGTACAGTGTTGTCTAGAGTCATAAAATTCCAAACTGAAGACCCGGTAAAACCTGTGTAATTGTTTCCTACTAAATCTTGAACTACGCCATTTGCTATTTCTACATAAAACTGAGTTTCATCTGCTAAGTTTGAAGTAGGATTAATTGTTAACGTATTACCTGAAACAGTAGTTGATGAAGGTATTATCGCTCCTCCAAATTGTTTTAATATTATGCTTCCTGTTAATTGAATATTCTCATCAAACGTAAGTGTAAGGTTATTAGACAGACTAACACCTGTAGCATTATCTGTAGGAACAAAAGTTACTGGTGATGGAGCAGTTATATCTCCTGCTTCTGTTTGGAATTTCCAACCCGAGTTACCAGTGTACCCTATAAAATTATTCCCTGCTAAATCCTGAATAGAACCTGTAGGAATTTCTACATAATAGAGTGTACTACCCATTAGAGTTGAATTAGGATTAATGGTTAATGTATTTCCTGAAACTGAGCTTGTAGAGGGAACAACCACATTTGTACTAAATAATTTTACTACTGGGCTCGTTATCATTTGTATATTTTCTGAAAAAACAACTGTAAAACCATTGATTAAACTTGCTCCTGATGTATTGTTTATTGGCGTGTAAGTTACTGCTGTTGGATTTGTTATATCTGCCCCAGCAGCTGTTGTAAAGTTCCAAGTAGAATTACCACTAAAACCTGCATAGCTATTTCCTGCCAAATCTTTAACTACACCATTCGCAATTTCTACATAATACTGTGTGCTATTTAATAAATTAGAAAAAGGGTTAATTGTTAATGTATTTCCAGAGACGGTACTTATTGATGGGAAGGTTGTCCCCGCAAAATTCTTTAGCACAGCTCCTCCTGTAACCGTAATATTTTCAGAAAAAGTAAGTGTTAAATCATTTGAAACACTCACTCCTGTTGCATTGTCCAATGGCACAAATATACTCGCTGTTGGGGGTGTTACATCTGCTACTGGTATTGTTGTAAAGTTCCAAGTAGCGTTTCCTGGGAATCCAGCATAATCATTATCGGCTAAATCTTGTATCGCTCCATTAGCTATTGTTACATAATAATGTGTATTATTCAACAAAGTACTACTTGGGTTAATTGTAAGCGTACTCCCCGATACCGTACTTACTGAGGGAATTACATTATTCGTGTTATAATCTTTTAATACCGCACTACTTATCAATTGAATTGGTTCACTAAATACAAGTACCAAATTATTTGTTATACTTGCCCCTGTAGAATTATTTGAGGGAGTAAATGTATTTGCAGATGGTGGTGTTACATCTGAGTTTATAGTCGTAAAATTCCATGTAGATGAATTTGAAATACCTACATAATTATTTCCTGCTAAATCTTGAAAAACTCCAGAAGCTATCATAATATAATAACCAGTGAGCGAACTTAAATTTGATGATAAAGGAATTGTTGCTGTGCTACCACTAATTGATATTGTTGCAACATTAATAGACTGAACTGTTGCGTTGGTTGATGTACTTTTAATAAAAATAGTTCCTGAACCAATTTGTATATCTTCATTAAAATTAATAACTAAATTAGTGCTAATACTCACACTTGTTGCTCCATCTGCTGGAGAAAACGAACTAGATAATGGCGATGTAACATCTGGATTATTTCTAATTGTAAATGATTGATTTCCTACTGTTAGTCCTCCAAATGAGTTATTAGCCATATCTTTAATAACTCCAGAAGCAAACTCTACGTAGTATTCTGTAGCAAAATTTAAGCCTGCTGTTGCGACTACTGTAAATTTATATGGAGATGAGGATGTTGCTAAAACATTTGCAGGATTAGTAACATCAATATTTAAGACAGTAGCATTATTATCTACTCGCTTAACAATAACATTTCCTGTTCCTGCCTGAACCTGCTCGTCAAAAGTGTAACTTAAAAGGTTTGTTCCTTCAAAAACACCAACACTCCCATCCGTAGGACTCATATTTGTTAATATTGGATTATATGTATCTGCTTCCGTTGTAAAAAGCCATCCACTTGCATAGCCATAAGTCGCATTGTATTGATTTGATGCATTTTTTACCAATTGGTTATCTATTGAGATATATAAACTTGTATTATATGGTAATGGGGATTGAGTAACTGACGAAAAATCTATCGTTAATGTATTTCCTGAAAGACTTACATTAGGAGAGGATAAAGTGTAATTATATAGAATAGTTTCCGGACCAGCTAACCAAATTGTTATGTTTTTACCTATAATTCCTGTTTGAATTGGCTGATCGAAAGTTACTACAATATTATTATCAATACCAACATTAGTAGCGTTGTGACTTGGGGTTGTACCTACCACAACTGGAGATGCAGCAAATGTGTTAAATGACAAAATGCTTGCTAACAGCAGCATTAAAAGATGTGTTCGAGACAAAAAGCTCTTCTTCTTATTTGGAGCTACAGTTAGATTTGTTTTCATATGACAATTGTTTTTAATTTATTATTAAATGCAAAAATCATCTATCTATGCTGCAGTATCAATTCGTTATTTCCCTGTAATTTATATCAGGGAAATCCCCTACAAGTAGAATTACTATATTTTGAAAATGAAAAAAAAGGTTTAATGTTATAAAATAGTTAGCCCTTCTCTAATGGCATATTTAACTAAATCAACAGTGTTTTCAATACCTAATTTTGTTTGAATGTTTTTTTTATGAGATTCAACCGTTCTTATTGATATAAAAAGATTAGCAGCAATTTCTTTTTGAGGGTTACCATCAGCTAATTGTTTTACAATTTCTAGTTCTCTTAGTGTTAACTCAGTTTCTTTATCATCAATAGACATGGTCATTACTTTAACCATTAAACCTGATACTTTCTGACTAAAATAACTATTTCCTTTGGATACTTCAATGATTGCTGTTGTAAATTCTTCAGTAGACGTGTCCTTAGGTAAAAAGCCATCTGCCCCAGATTTAACAGCTCCTTTTAGGTGAGTTATATCTACATTTGCGGTAAGAAAAAGGATTTTTATACCTGAATATATTTGTTTAAGCTCTTTACAAACGTCTATACCACTTTTCCCTGGCATAGAAATATCTAATACTACAACATCTGGCTTTTTTTCTTTTAATAAAGAGTATAACGCATTTCCCGATTCAGCTTCTCCTATTGTTTCAAACCTATCATCGAGTAATAACATTAATTTAAATCCCTCTCTTACAATCTGGTGATCATCAACTAATATTACTTTTATTTTAGACTCTAACATTGCAATAAAGATAATGGGCTAATTTTAAAATACAAGAATTACTTTTGTCCCTTTTTCTAATTCACTTTCAATTTTAATTTCTACGTTAGTTTTCTCTAAAAGTTCTTTACATAAAATCAAGCCTAAACCTGTTCCTTTTTCTACAAACGTTCCTATCGATTTTACATCTTCTGTTATGTTAAATAATTTAGCGACATCTTTTTTTGTCATACCAATTCCATTATCTTCAATTATAATGGTGTTTTCCGTTTGATAAATTTTAATCTCACCATTTTTAGGCGTAAATTTTATAGCATTCATAATAATATTTCTAAATGCAGTATGAAGAATATCTTTATCTGTATCTAATTCAAGATCAATTTTTAAGCCATTAATTATAGTTATAGACTTTTCGTTGCTACTAATTTGATACAGCCCTAAAATTTCGGATACCTGTTCGTATGGTTTTATTTTCACTTTTTTTACCTCAATATTATTTCGCTGACTATTACTCCACGACAATAAATTATTTAAAACATCAAATAATTGAAACGAAGAATTTCTAAGTTGAGAAATTAATGTGAACATCATTTCTTTCGGAATTTTTTCAAATCCTTTGCTCATGTTTTCTGTTAATGTTTTAAACGCAAAAACAGGGTTTTTAAGATCGTGAGCTACAATGCTAAATAATTTATCCTTTGTAGCGTTTAACTCTTTTAGTTCAGCATTTTTAATTGCTAGTAAATTATTTGTTTTTGCTTTTATTTTAAACTGACGGTAAACTAAAAACAAAATCAGCAAAAGCAATAGTGCTCCAGCTATTAAGCCAAAACGAATAATTCTGTTTCGTTCTATCGTAACATCTTTCAGTTTATTCTCTTTAAACAATAAACTATTTTCAGTATTTAAAAGTTTAATTTTTTGTGTTTTCTTTCCTGTTTCATAAACAATTTCTAAGTTGGCTATAGCCTCTTTATTTTTTTCAAAAAAAACATTTTCTTTAGCTAGTAACAAGGCTTTGTTAAATTCTAAAGCTTTTTTATACATTGCTAAACCAGTGTATAAATCGCTTATTTTTTTGGTAATATTTATTTCTAAATCAGAGTAAGTATTTTTAGATAATTCATAAGATTTTAAATACTTTTTTAAGGCTATTTTTTTATTGTTTTGTGCTAATTCTAAATCTCCATAAACCTCTAATTCGTATGCAAATCCGTAGTTATTATTTATAGAGGTATCTAATCGTATTGCTTTATTTATCGATGTAAAAGCTTTATTAAACTGTTTTAACTCAATATAACAAGCCGAAATATTAGAGTATAATGTTGCCGTTACTCCGCCATTTGATTCCTTAACTTTTTTTGCTTTTAAATAATAAACTAAACCTTCTTCAAAATCGCCTTGATTACAGTAGTTTATTCCTATATTTTGTAGTGTGGATGATGCATCTATCTTTAACTCTTCTTTTAAAACAAGAGATTTTTTAAAATAAATTAATGCTTTACTATAATCCTCTCTTTCTTCATATAATGAACCAATGTTGTTGTTAACAGAGGCAATTCCCTTTTTAAAACTTATTTTTTCAAAAGCCTTTAGGGCATTTAAGTAGTAGGTTAACGATTTCTCATATTCAGCAAGATAATAATACCCTACACCCAAATTCAAATTAGATGTAGCTATTCCTTTTGTAATATGCCCTTTTGTAAAGTGTTTTTTTGAGCTTTCATAGTTCAATATTGATTCAGCATAATTCCCCTTATATTCATCAATAATTCCTAATGCAGAATAACCATAACCTAAGCCTTTATAAAAAGTTATTTTTTCTGATAGATTAATTGCTTTTTTTGCAAAGACTGTTGCTAAATCTAAATCTAAATTTACTGCATAATTTTTTTCTGCCGACTTAATGTAGCTCATTATTAAGGTGGTATCTGCTTGACAAAAAACAGTACTAAAGTTTAGAAACAATAAAAATTGTACTTTATGCATGATTTTTTTAATTAAAACAATAATACTAATAAATAACATTTGTTTTAAGAGAAATGTATAACATTTAAATGTGTAAAAATATGGGGGAATTATTGAACTGAATATTAAAATAATGTTAGAATTCGATTAGTTATTTTACTAATAACCTAAAACCATTCCCATGTACATTTATAATTTCTATTGCCGTATCTTCTTTTAAGTACTTTCTAAGTTTAGCAATAAAAACATCCATACTTCTAGTAGTAAAATAATTGTTGTCGTTCCAAATTTGGTTCAAAGCAACATCTCTTGAAACTACCTGATTAATGTTCTCACACAACAATTTAAGCAACTCAGCTTCTTTTGGAGAGAGTTTTTTAGTCGTGGTTTTTGAAATTAACTCTCTGGTCTCCGTATTAAAGTTAAATATTCCAAAAGCGTAATTGATTAGCTCTTCTTTTTGAATTGGCTTTCCATTTCTGTTTAAAATCGCTTTCAATTTATAGAGCAAAACTTCCGTATCAAAAGGCTTGGTAATGTAATCATCAGCACCAATTTGATAACCTTTTAAAATATCTTCTTTTAGTTTTTTGGCAGTTAAAAATATTAATGGAATACTTGGATTTATTTTTTTGATTTCTGTAGCCAAGCTAAAACCATCTCTTACTGGCATCATTACATCTATAATACAAAGGTCATAAATGTTGTTTTTAAAACTGTATAAACCTTGGTTCCCATCAGTACAAAGCGTAACAATATAATCGCTTAGCTCTAAATAGTTTTTTAATACAGAACCAAAGTTTTCTTCATCTTCAACTAGCAATATGGAGTATTTCTTTCTCAAACGGTTGGAATATTAATAGTGATTATTGTCCCCTGTTTTAATTTACTTTTTAAAGCAATAGACCCTTTATGAGCATCAACAATTGTTTTTACATAACTCAACCCAATACCAAATCCTTTTACAGTGTGGATGTTTCCTTTTTCAACTCTATAAAATTTATCGAACACTTTTTTTTGTGTTTCATTACTCATTCCAATTCCGTTATCGGTAATTTTTATTTCACAAAACCCGTTAACTAAATTCGTGTCAATTGTAATTTCAGGATTGTTTGTGTTGTACTTAGTGGAGTTGTCAATTAAATTACAGATAGCATTTTGCAAATGCATCTCATCAGCCAAAAGCATTAATTTTTCAGTAGTAAGGTTTAAGTTTAACGTAGCATTGTGAGCATCCAATTGCAGTTTCATTCTCGAAGGAATTTTCTGAATGAGTTCATTCAAGTCAATTTTATCTTGATCAAATTCTAGTTCATCTTTTTCGCCTAATGCTGTAGTTAAAACGCTTTCAACTTGTTTATTCATGCGTAAATTTTCTTCCCGAATAATCCCAGCAAAATGGTTGATTTGTTTTTCATCCTTAATCACTTTTGGATGTGTAATAGAATCAATCGCTAATGAAATAGTAGAAATAGGTGTTTTAAATTCATGTGTCATATTATTAATGAAATCATTTTTCATTTCAGATAATTTTTTCTGCTTAATCATGTAATAGATTGTGCTTGAAAAAGTGAGGAGAATAATAAGTGTAAATAAGATAGAGCTTGATATCATTAACCACATCGACTTTAAAACATACCTGTTCTTTCCATTAAAATCAAGTGCAAGTTGAGCCGAGTTTTCAAATAAATTATGTTTGAATAAATTCACCGTATAATTCTCTTCCGAAATTTCAAAATCATCAGAAGAAAAAGCATCCATAATTTTATTATCATTTATAACTGCATATTTAAAAGAAGTTGAAATTCCGTTATCGGCTAGTTTATTTTCGATAATTGGTTCAATAACAAGATCTTTTAAAAGGTGTTCAATAGGGTTTTCAATGTCTTTAAATTCTTTTGCCATTTTAATAATAAGATTCCCAAAACGATTCCCAAAAACTTTTTCTTTCGCTCCAGAAAAAAATATTTTACTACTATCTAGAATTTCTTCGAGGTTTTCGAGCTGGTTTGTAATCTCTATAATTTGTGTTTCTCCATTAATGCTAATTTTCATTTCCATTCCACTTCCATTCTCTTCGGTTATCATCTCATAGTTAAATGAATTTTCGGTACTATCAGAATCAACAACAATACGTTGGTTAACCCATTGTTTAATCGTTGTCGTTGTTTTATGTTGAATAGTATCTTTTTCGCTAACAACATTAGAGCTAATACTTGCTATTTGATTACCAATAAAGTTTACCGATTCACTATCTTCAAAATCAATAACAACATCATTCAGCGCATCATTTACTAACTGATCGAATTGAGCTTCTTTTACCTGAATTCCATTGTTAATCCAATAAGCTTGAACCCAAATAATACCAATTAATGAGAAACTCATTAAAGCAATTAATAGGTATAAGGTTTTCTTTTTCATATTCTAGTCAAATTTAACATTTAAGACTCACTAAACTCAAACTTTAACTTTTCCTTAACTTTCTTTAAGAGACCCTTAACTCATTGATGCTGTTTGCTCTTGTAAATTTGTATCATAAATAATTATTAAACTTTAAAATCAAAATATTATGAAAAATTTAAAAAACTTATTAATTCCAATAGGCTTAATTGCATTAGTTATTGGAGTATTTTCTTTTACTAACCATAAATCTAAAAACGATGAAAAATGTAGCATCAAAATTGTGAAAATTGTAAATGGTATAAAAACAGAAATCGACTCAACTTTCGATTGTTCTGATAAAATGGAATGGATTTCTTCTTTTGATGGAGAGAAAGGAAAATCTATTCATAAAATGATAAGAATGATGATGACTGAAGATGGAGATTCTAATAGTTTTAGTTTCGATATTAATATTGAAAGTGATGATGAAGACATAATGGAACTAACGGATGAAAATGGAAAGAAAATTGAAATGCATTTTGATATGAAAATGTTAGATGGAGAAGATGGCATTCTGAAAATGATGATTAATGGAAAAGAGATGGAAGTTAACTTAGGAAATATCCAAAACCATATTAAAGTTTTAACGGAAGATATTCAGCACTTTGAAGATGAAGAAGGGAACGTTAACATTATGATTAAGTCTGATGAGGATGGCGGTGAATCTCATACGGTCGAAATTATAAAAACAATAGATGATGACGGAAAAATTACAATAAAGAAAATTGTGAATGGCGAAGAGGTTGAGTTAGATGATGAGGATATAATGAAAATGGATGGAGGGCATAAAATGATATTTATTTCTGATAATGCGGATATAAAAAATATGGATGGAAATCATGAAATGACAATTGATATAAATGTTGAATCGGAAGACGATAAAAAAACGAAGCAAATTGTTATTATTTCAAAAATAACAACGAGTGAAAAATCTTCTGATGAAATCTCAACAGCGGTTGATCTGGATAAAAAAGAATTATCCATTAAAAAATTAAAATTTAGTCCCAACCCTAATAATGGGAAATTCGAATTAAATTTTAAATTAGATGATGAAAAACCTGTTCATATTAAAATAGTTGACATACAAGGTAAAGAAGTTTACAACGAAATGGTAAACGATTTTAATGGAAAATATTCAAACAATATTGACATTAGCGGTAATGGTGATGGGATTTATATTCTTCAAGTTGTGCAGGGAGATAAAGCTAGTACAAGTAAAATAGTGATAAAGTAATAGTAGTATAGTTAGTACTTACTTTACCCCCAGGTGATTCTTTCATCTGGGGTTTTGCTTTTTTACATGACTTTCTTAGTACCTTTCGGCAAACAAATAATTTGAGTTATGTCTATAATGATGCCTTTTAATTTCAAACAATGGATTGAAGATAACAGAGATAAATTAAAACCTCCTGTATCTAATAAAAACATCTATCCTTTAGGAAAGGATTTTATTGTAATGGTTGTAGGTGGACCTAATGCTAGAAAAGATTATCATTTTAATGAAACAGAAGAATTATTTTATCAATTAGAAGGAGATATTGAGGTAACTATTCAACAAGATGGGAAAGCTGTAAAAGTTCCGATTAAAGAAGGAGAAATGTTCTTGTTACCCGCTAATGTTCCTCACAATCCACAGAGATCAGCAAATTCTATAGGATTAGTGATTGAGCGTGTTAGAAAAGGAACTGATTATAAAGATGGTTTAATGTGGTTTTGTGATGAATGTAATCATAAATTATACGAAGAGCGGTTTACTTTAAATGATATTGTAACTGATTTTTTAGACGTATTTAAACGATTTTATAATTCAGAAGAACATAGAACATGTAAGAATTGCGGACATGTAATGGAGACAGACTCTAAATTTACAATATCTAAATAATGAGAATAAACGGACACGGACATATATTGCCAGAACCCAATCAGATTCCAAAATTCATGAAGGACAAGAAATTGTTCTGGATAGATGATAATAAAAAGTTTATGCGTCAAGGAAATTGGAAACGACCAATAACTGACCCTAGCTTTTTCTTAAAAGAGAAGTTAGAATGGATGAATAAGTACAACATTGATCATGGTGTGATGCTTAATCTTTCGCAGGTTTACTGTAATGGTTGGAAAAAACAAGACGCAAAAGATGCCATAACTTGGCAAAATGATTTTAACGCTTCAGTCCAGCACGAAAATCCCACTAAATTTACGTGCGGATTTGTTGTTCAGCCACTTTATATGGATGATGCTTTGGCTGAAATTGAACGATGCGTTACCAAATTAGGATTAAAACTGTTGTGCTTACCAACCCATTTTTTAAATGCCAATAATGAGTGGGTTTCAACAGCCGATAAAACTGTTTTTCCGATTTATGAATTAGCCAATAAATATAATTTAGCCATAGAAATTCATCCTTATGATGGAGAAAAAATGGTGAATTTAAAAGATCAGTATTGGCGATTTCATTTAGTTTGGATGATGGCACAAAGTGCAGATACTCTACACCTCTTTACGTTAAATAATATTCCTAATAAATTCCCAAACATTAGAACCTGTTTTGCACATGGATGTATGCTAGGAATTGCTAATTACGGAAGAAGATTGCAAGGGTTTGATGGCAGACCAGATTTATTTGAAGATGTAGAAAATCCAAGAGCATCTTTAGGACATAAAAATTTGTTTTTTGATTCGTTGGTGCACGATTCTTATACGTTAGAATTGTTAAAAAGACGCGTTGGAGTTTCTCAAATTGTTGCAGGATTAGATGACCCATATCCCCTAGGAGAAATGGAAGGTGTAGGAAATTCTTTTCCTGGTAGAGTAATTGATTTTGCTGTAAAAGTAGATATTTTAACACAACGTGAAGCTGATGAGATTTGGCGAGACAATGTGTTGAGATGGTTAGGGTAAACATTCAATCAGACAATTTTCCTAATTTTACATTATGTTAAAAAAGCTATTGCTTATTCTTTTAATTACCGCTTTCGTAAACGTAAAAGCACAAAGTCCTGTTGACACCACTTATAGTGAAGATTTTAGACCAGGAAGATTAGGCTTGGTTGGAGGAGGGGCTGGTGTATTTTATGGCGGAATGCTAACAGGTTTAGCTACAGTTTGGTATGAAGATAATCATTGGGTAGGGTTTCATGTAAAAAATGACAATGCAGGTTGGTTGCAAATAGATAAGTACGGACATGCTTATACCACTTATCTTATGGGTAAACTAGGTATGAATGCTATGCGTTGGACTGGGGTTAAACGTAAAAAAGCAATTTGGTGGGGTGGCGCTTACGGATTTATATTTATGACTTCAGTAGAATTATTAGATGCCAACTATATTGAATGGGGGTTTTCACCAATGGATATGGTTGCCAATGCTTCTGGCAGCCTCTTGTTAATTGGACAGGAATTGGCTTTTAAAAAACAAATACTAACTTATAAATTTTCTTATCATCATACAGAACTTGCCCAATATAGACCTAGCGTTTTAGGTGATACCGATTTATCGAGAGTGGTTGCCGATTATAACGGACAAACATTTTGGCTGTCATTAAATCTTAAATCTGTATTTAAACACAAAGATTTTTTACCTAGCTGGCTAAATGTTGCTGGTGGTTATGGAGCTTATGGGATGCTCTCAGCAGAAAATAATCCGACAATTTATGATAATGGAGCAATCGTTCCTATTGAACGTTACCGTAGTTATTACTTATCATTAGATATTGATTTTGATAAAATCAAAACACGATCTAAATTTTTAAAATCTACTTTTTTCTTTTTGAATATGTTAAAATTCCCGTTACCAACATTTGAAGTTAATACTTTGGGAGAGAGAAAATTTCATGCTTTTTTCTTTTAGAAAGATACCAAATGTCATTCTGAACAATATTTTGCAAGAAATTTATTTCTTAGTAAAATGACGTGATGAATCTTTTTAGATACTTCCCTTTGTTTTATTTTGAATAATGAATTTTCAATAAAACTTCATTCAGCATAACAAAAATAAAGTTTTAAATCTCTTTCTGATAAGAAACAACATCTAATGCTTTTCCAAATTTAACTCCGATATTTTTTAGATGTCCTACTTTAAAATAATTAGTTTTTTCAAACAAAATAATACTCGCTGTATTCTCTGCTGTAATCACAGCAATTAAATTATCTATCTCATTTTCTTTGGCAATTTTTTCGAGGTAAGATAATGTTGCTTTTCCAATTCCTTTAGCTACAAAACCTTGTTTTAAATAAAGCGTTATTTCTGCTGATTTATCATAAGCCTCTTTATATCTAAATTGTGACAGATAACAAAACCCACAAACTTCTCCCTTAAATAAAATTAAGTACGATTGATATGTCGGGTGCCCCACAGAAAGCATTCGTTCTAATTCTTCTTGAGCTATTTCTTCTAAATGAAAAGTAGCAGTGGAATTAAGTACATACCAATTATAAATAATTAATGCTTCGTTTATATTTCCTATTGTAATGGGTTTAAACTCAATGCTCATTTTTCAAAAGTACTTTTTCTTGTTTTATTATCGATAACTTTGCGTTATGAATGATTTAACACCTTTTTTCGAAAAATTAGATGCAAGCTATACAAACGATACTTTTGTAAAAATTACACTGAGTAAGCCGGCATACAAAAGTGATGGACTACATAATATCTATGTTCGTTTGGTTACCATAAAAGAAGAGAGAATATTATCATTTACTTATCGTTACCAAACTAACGACCAGGTTAAAAACTACTCATTAGAGGAAGCAAAAAATATTTTTTCAGAATTGCTAAATCAAAAATTTAAAGTTGGAATTCTTTTTACATTAGAAGAAGATTTTACCATTCAATTTTCTAAAAAAGGAAAGGTTTCCACAAGAACTACACACCCCAGTTTTAAAAACAAACTACCCGAAACTCACGATCAGCCAAAAAAGAAAAGAGCAGAATTAGGGAAGTATTTGAATTTATTGGGAATTACAGATAATGAAGGAATAGTTATTCCTAAAATGGCAGATAAGTACAAACAAATTAATAAGTACTTGGAAATTGTCGAAACCTTAATGAAAAATGCTGATTTATCAAAAACGATATCTATTGTTGATATGGGTTCGGGCAAAGGTTATTTAACTTTTGCATTATATGATTATTTAGCAAATCAACGGAAAAGAGAGGTTACCATTAAAGGCATAGAGTTACGTGAAGATTTAGTTGATTTTTGCAATAAAACAGCTGCAGCATGTGGATTTGAAGGCTTAAGTTTTGTGCGACAAACCATTCAAGAATATAAACCTAAAAAGATTGACATTTTAATTGCTTTGCATGCTTGTGACACAGCAACAGACGATGCCTTGAGTAAAGCAATAAAAGCTAATGCTGCTTTAATTATAACGGCTCCATGTTGCCACAAACAAATAAGGCAACAACTTAAAGGGAAGGAGCAAGAAAACCCAATCTTAAAATATGGTATTTTTAAAGAACGGCAATATGAAATGATTACCGATACTATTCGCGCACTAATTTTAGAAAAAAATCAATACCAATCTAAAGTATTTGAGTTTATTTCTAACGAGCATACGCGTAAAAATGTAATGTTAGTGGGAATTAAATCTTCTAAAGACCCAGATACAAAAATGATTTCTAATAAAATTGAAAAATTAAAAGCCGAATATAAAATTGAATCTCATTACTTAGAGAAAATCCTTACTTAGTGTTGAGGGGGTATTAAGTTTAAATACTAATGTTGTTAATTAAGTTATATCCTATCCTAGCTATTAAAAAAATAGTATCTATCTAAGGAACTTCATATTAGAGAACGCAACCAAAAACTCAAACTTCACGTCTTTAAATGAAGAAAATAACAACATGAAAAAAAACTGTTTGCTATTCTTAATCAGTCTATTATCAATATCAATTGATGCTCAGCCTTGTAATTTTCAATGGGCCCATTCTTTACTAGGAACATCATCTGTTAGCAATTCCGTCACTACAGATGCAGCTGGAGATGTTTACGTAACAGGATATTATTACGGAACGATTGATTTTGATCCTGGTCCAGCTATTTTTAATCTAACCGCTAGTGGTAACCTTTCTGATGCTTTCATACAAAAATTAACTGCTAATGGTGATTTAATCTGGGCTAAGTCTATTGGAGGACTGGGATGGACGGAGGCATCCTCCATTACTACCAATACGGCCGGAGATGTTTATTTAACAGGATTTTATACGGGAACCGCAGATTTTGACCCAGGAGCGGCTACTTTTAATTTAACTTCTAATGGTGGTGGTGATATTTTTATTGAAAAGTTAACTACCAATGGTAATTTTGTATGGGCTAAATCTATTGGAGGGTTATCATGGGATGGGGTTAATTCTATTACCACCAGTACAGCTGGAGATATTTATTTAACAGGATATTATTACGGAACGGCAGATTTTGATCCAGGTTCAGCTACTTTCAATTTAACTTCTAATGGAGATAAAGATATTTTTGTCCAAAAGTTAGCTGCTAATGGTAATTTCATTTGGGCTAAATCTATTGGAGGAGGGACATCTGATGAAGCTAAATCTATTGCTACCGATATGGCTGGGAATGTTTACGTAACAGGGTTTTATACGGGAACCGCAGATTTTGATCCAGGAACGTCTACTTTTAATTTCACATCTAATGGTAGTGGTGATATTTTTATTGAAAAATTAACTGCCAATGGTAATTTTGTATGGGTTAAATCCATAGGAGGATCGGGAATGGTAGGAGACATAGCTACTTCCATCATTACTGATGCGGTTGGAAATATTTACGTAGGAGGAGGATTTTCAGCAACCGTTGATTTTGACCCTGGCCCAGCTATTTTTAATCTAAGTGAACCAACTAATGGTGGTAGTAGAAATATTTTTATCGAAAAGTTAGATACTAATGGCAAGTTTATCTGGGCTAAATCGATAGGAGCAAGCTCAAATGATTTTGTTTCAGCTATGACTATCGATAACCTTGGAAACTTGTATGTAACTGGAAGTTACTTTGGTACAGTTGATTTTGACCCAGGACCTGCTACTTTTAATTTGACAGCTACTCCTATTGATACTAATGGTCCTTTTCTTTTTGGAAATTTTACTGAAATTTTTATCGAAAAACTAGATACTAATGGTCAATTTATTTGGGCCAAATCCGTTGGAGGTCCAACAGAAGAACAGTCTACTACCATTGTTGCAGATAACTCTGGAAACATCTACGTGTCAGGATATTTTTATGGAACGGCAGATTTTGATCCAGGCGTAGGAACTTTTAATTTAATTGGATTAGATACTAATAATATGTTTATCTTAAAATTGAGTAATTCAACAGTAAGTATCATTGAAAATAGTTTGTTTAGTAACGTAGCTATTTTTCCTAATCCAACTAAGAATCTTGTAAATATTAATTTAGGTAAGTTAAAAGATGTAAGTATAAAATTAATAGATGTTAGCGGTCAATTAATCTATCATCAGACACATATTAATACTTCTGTTCACCGGTTTAAATTAAACGTAACAACTGGGCTTTACTTTATTGAAATTATTGATGCCACAGGAGAAAAAAGTTTTAGAAAAATTATTGTCAATTAATTTTAAAAATAGAATTAGAGATTAATTCAGTTCAAAAATTAGAACAAGTTAACATTCCAAAGAACATTAATCGGTATATTAAATCTTCTAAAAAAAACTAGAACTTAATAGTTAAATACCTAACTAAGTCTTCCTATTAGTTCCGTATAAACCATTGTTAATTGAGGCTCTGCAACTGCTGCTGCTGCCAAAATATCTGCAATATCAACTGGTTCTAAATGCTCTGGATCGCACTCATCTGTCAATACCGAAATAGCACAACAAGGGAGGCCCATGTGTCGAGCAACAATTACTTCGGGCACGGTACTCATTCCAACAGCATCACCACCCAACTTTCTAATCATTCTGTATTCCGCTTTTGTTTCTAAATTCGGTCCTGTTACAGGAACATAAATACCTTCATGTAATTCAATATTTTTTTCTCGGGCTATTTCTCTTAGCATATTATTTAATTTGGTAGAATACGCTTCACTCATATCAGGAAAACGAGGCCCAAATTCAGCTATATTTTTGCCTGTAAGTGGATGTTCAGGGTACAGATTAATATGATCTGTTATTAGCATTAAAGAACTTTTTTTATACGCTAAATTTATTGCTCCAGCAGCATTAGAAATTAATAAATTTTCAACTCCTAATAATTTCATTACTCGAATAGGAAAAGTAATTTCTTTCATATTATAACCTTCATAATAATGAAAACGGCCTTGCATTACCAGTACTTTTTTACCACGAATATTTCCGTAAATTAATTTGCCGTGATGTGATTCTACAGTAGAAACAGGAAAATGAGGGATTTTATCATAATTAATCTCTCTTATAATTTCTATTTCGGAAACTAAACCACCCAAACCAGTTCCTAAAACTATTCCTACTTGCGGATCTTCTATACCTTCATTCTTAAGGTAATTAATTGTTTCTTGTAATTTTTGTTGCATATTTTTTATAAACCGTTTTACGAGTATTTTGTGAAAACAAAAGTGGAAAGCACCCTTTTTTAGTCTTGAGATTGCACCATCCTTTGTGAGCTATACTCAAAGAGCAATTATATTGCTTTATTAAAAAAGATCCCGCATCAAGTGCGGGATAATTCAACTAATTATTTTAATACTAAAATAAAATTTCATTAATTTACTGTTCTTCCTTTAGCTTTTTTAGTAGAAGTTTTATAATCTTTTACTCGCTTCAGTTCAAACTTAAGATAAGCTCCTGCACCACCAGGCATAATGTAGTATGTTTTACCCCCAAAATTAATTTTACCTTTTCCATTCTTCCATTCTGCACCCATTAAGTTATATCTACCTCTATTGTTTGGGTCACCAAAAACTAAATATTGATCATCAGATTCAAAAAAACTAATCGCTAATTTATTTCCTGTCAAAACCTTTACACAAACACCAGGTGTTTTTCCGTCAACTAAAATTTCATCTAAACTCGCAGAGCTAGAAATAATTAATTTTCCATCGTCATCTAATTCTTGCGAGTTAGTTGCTTGTTCTCCTCGTTGCAAAGTAATATCACTAGAAATATAGAATTGCATTTTTTTCAATTTAGCTTCATCTAAATTGTATTTTGTTCGCACACTATTTGTAAAAGGAGTTGTCGATTTACAAGAGCTAAAAATTGTAATTGCCCCTAAAGCAATTATTATTAAGGGTTTGTTTAAAAAAATTGATTTCATAATTCTTTGATTTAAAAAACTTCTAATTATCAAAAATTGTTCCAAACAAAACTATTCATTTTTATTAAGAAATAAGCAAGTTACATCCTCTCAAATCGCTATTATCAAACCGCCCTAAAACCTCAAATTCATTAGTCTCATTTTTTTTACCTAAATCTTGTGTGGCAATAAAACTACACGAATCTATATTTGCTAAATCAATTACATTAATCCCCCCTGTTTTATTATACTGAATATAACTAAAAGGGTCATTAACATCTCTTATTAAAACTTTCATCCAATTCGGAGTTTTAAAAACTCCATTACCTGTTGAATAAGCTTGAGATAACAGTTCTGTCATTCCATATTCTGAATGAATTTCTGAAACATTAAAGCTTGCTTTATAAATACTATGAAGCTCATCCCTTGTCAATTCTTTTCTCCGACCTTTCATCCCTCCTGTTTCCATAATTACCACATTACTTAGATCAACCTGATATTGTTCTGCCAAATCTAATAATGCAAAAGAAACTCCAAAAAGTATCGTTTTCTGCCTGTTTTTACCATTTTTTTGGAGAATCCTTATCAATTCTGAATAGTTTTCTAAAAAAAACCCACTTTTTGGATGTTTGCTTTTTTGAATTAAATCATCCATCATATAAATTAAGGACGAGCCCTCTCTTTCTAAATAAGAAGGTAATAAAGCTAAAACGCAGTAATCTTCAATTCTTCCATAAAATTGCTCAAAACTTTTACAGTAACTATTTTCATAAAGAGAAATATCTTTAACAAAGTGTTTGCTCTGTCTCATACCGGTTGTTCCACTGCTTAAAAAGATTTGCTCCGCATCAAATTCACTTGTTTTTATTTGATGTGTTTTGAAAAATTGAATAGGTAAAAAAGGAATTTGCTGAACAGAAGAAATGTTTTTAGGAATGACTTTTAAAAGCTTGCAAAATTTTTGGTAAATAAGATTACAATCATACTGATAATTAAATATTTTAAGAGAAACCTCGTTAAACTCTTGCTCAGTTTTAATGTTGAAGATTTGACTTTTAAGACTCAACAAAATAATTCGTAATTTTATAAGGTGAAATTTAAATCAAAACTAGCCATATTATTTGCCATTACTGCTTTTGTGAGTTGTAAAAAAGAGGAGCCTACTCCTGTTTCCCCTACAATTACATTTGTAGAAGCTAAACTCTCAAACGATAAGCTTTCTAGTGTTATTAAGTTTGATTTTATTGATGGGGATGGTGATTTAGGATTGAAGCAGGAAGAAAATATTGGAGAACAAAAATTCAATGTTTTTGTAGATTATTATGAAAAGCGGAATGGTCTTTGGGTATTAAAATCACCAATAGTTAATTGGAAGCCAGATATTACACTTCCTTTGGGAGGGTTTTTCGATACAACAATTGTAAATGCGAGGTTTCCTTTCATAGAAAATGAGTTAGATAGAGCTTTACAAGGTGAAATAAAAATAGTTTTATTGTATAACAAATTAAGTTTAGATTCAACCTCCACGGCTGACACCATTAAGTATGATCTCTATATAAAAGACAGGGCTTTTCATAAAAGTAATATTATTACTACTTCTTATATAATTGTTGATTAAATTGCATCAACTTGTTTTAGAGTTAATCACAAGGAATAAACACTCCTTTAAATTAATCTCATCTCAATACAACAACTGGTGAGGATAAATATCTAAATGAGTCTCTTTAATGTGTTTATATAACACCTCTTTTAACTCATCCGTATTTATTTTTTTAACTGCAGAAATGTAAACCGTAGGGTCATCAATTTTAGACATCCACATTTTCTTCAAATCATCTAAAGAGTGATTTTCACGCGTTTTAGGTAATAAATCATCTTCATCTTTCTTTACATAAGTGAATGTATCTATTTTATTAAAAATAATAATCATTGGTTTATCTATTGCACCAATATCTTTTAAGGTTTCATTCACTACCGCAACATGATCTTCAAAGTTTGGATGTGAAATATCAACAACATGAACCAACATATCTGCATCTCTTACCTCATCTAAAGTAGATTTAAAAGATTCTACTAAGTGGTGCGGTAATTTTCTGATAAACCCAACGGTATCGGTTAATAAAAAAGGCAAGTTTTGAATTACCACTTTTCTAATGGTAGTATCTAACGTTGCAAAAAGCTTGTTTTCAGCAAACACATCAGATTTACTTAACATGTTCATTATCGTAGATTTACCAACATTGGTATATCCAACTAAAGCCACTCTAACCAACTGCATACGCTGTTTACGTTGCGTAGATTTTTGCTTGTCTATCTGCTTTAATTTCTCTTTTAACAGCGTGATTTTGTGTGTAATAATTCGTTTATCAGTCTCTATTTGGGTTTCTCCCGGACCACGCATTCCTGCTCCACCACCTTTTTGTCTGTCTAAATGAGTCCACATTCGGGTTAAACGGGGTAACATGTATTGACATTGTGCTAATTCTACTTGAGCTCTAGCGTGAGCTGTTTGAGCTCTAGTAGCGAAAATATCTAAGATTAGGTTACTTCTATCTAAGATTTTAACCTCTAAAATACGTTCAATATTTCTGAGTTGAGAAGGTGTTAACTCATCATCAAAAATGACAATATCTACACAATGTTCTTTTACATAAGCTTGAACATCTTCCATTTTTCCTTTGCCAATAAAGGTTTTTGGATGTGGTTTGTCTAATTTTTGAGTAAATCGTTTTAATGACTCTACCCCTGCTGTTTCAGCTAAAAAAGCTAATTCATCTAAATACTCTTTTGTTGTACTGTCTTTTTGACCACGAACCGTAACGCCAACCAAAACAGCTGTTTCGTGTGATTTAGTAGATGTATTGTGTAATTTATTTCCCAAAATTTCTCTTTCTTAAAACCAACCTCTACCTAAAGCTAAAGGCTTAATAACTCCTGCCCATAAAATTAAAACCAAAGCAATAATATAAAAAATAGCTCCTTTTTTATGTTTTAATTCATCTGTTGCGGCTTTTTTAGACTTAACTCTTCCTAACGTGATTAAAACAACAACCAAAATCATGATAACTCCATGCTCAACCGCCCAAAAACGAAGTGCTGGATTTTTCATTGTTGATGCCATATCTGATAACCCTGCTTTTATCATGTCACTCATTGCATAGACAACAATTCCTATTATAGCTTGTGTGTGCGTTAATGCAATTAAAATTACAGCAATAATATTATCTGATTTTCCGTAAGGTTTTTTCCCCAACCAACCCGCTAATGATTTTACAATAGCTGCTAATAAAAAAAGTAAAATAAGTAATCGTAATCCTGCATGTGCATGTAACATAGTCATCTGTTTTAATGTCGAACAAAAGTAATTAAAAGCAGAACCATTCATCATATTTCATATTATTTTTTCAGTTTAAAACATTATTTTTGGGCCTTTCGATTTAAAATTATTTTTATGAAAAATATCTCTCTTTTCATTTTTATGTTGAGTTCAATTATTACAATTGCTCAAGAAACATTTAATGTAAACGGTACTCACAACAAAAACCATAATTATTATGCATTTACAAATGCAACAATTCATATTGATTATCAGACTGTAATTGAAAATGGAACACTTTTAATTCAGCAAGGGAAAATTATTGCCACAGGCGAAAAAGTTAAAATTCCAAAAAATGCGGTTATTTATAATTTAGAAAAGAAACATATTTATCCTTCCTTAATTGATTATATACTGATTACGGATTAACAAAACCAACAAAGAGTAAAGACCGCCATTTTGGCCCTCAGTTTGAAACAAAAAACAAAGGTGCGTATAACTGGAACCAAGCAATTAAACCAGAAATTGATGCAGGAAAATTATTTAAAGTTGATAATAAAAAAGCAGAAGAGTTAAGAAAATTAGGTTTTGGAGTGGTACTAACACACCAACAAGATGGAATAATGCGAGGAACATCTACTCTAGTTACTTTGGGTAACGACAAAGCGAATGCTATCGTTTTGAGAAGGAATGTAGCCAATCATTTATCCTTTAATAAAGGAACCTCAACACAAAATTATCCAGGTTCTTTAATGGGAATGATTGCCTTAATTAGACAAACTTACTATGATGTTGACTGGCTTTTTAACAATAAAAAAGTAAATGAATTTAATATATCATTAAACACTTTAATTGACAACTGGAAGCTTCCACAAATTTTTGAAGCCAACGATAAGTTAAACATTTTACGTGCAGATAAAATTGGTGATGAATTTGAAATGCAATATATCTTTAAAGGCAAAGGGGATGAATACCAACGTATTTCCGAAATAAAAGCAACTGGAGGAAAACTAATTCTCCCTGTAAATTTTCCGAAGGCTTATGAAGTTTCTGACCCTTATAACTCGTTAATTATTAGCTACTCTTCTGTTAAAAACTGGGAGCTAGCTCCTTATAATTTAGGAATAGTAGCGAGTAACGAAATAGATTTTTCTATTACTACCTCCGATTTAAAAGACAAAAAAGTATTCTTTAAAAACTTAAGAAAAGCTATTAAATCAGGTCTTACAGAAGAAAATGCATTAAAGGCATTAACTTATTCTCCGGCAAATTTTATTAATGAATATGAAAGAATAGGAAGTTTGGAAGAAGGAAAGTTGGCTAACTTTATCATTACATCTAAAAATTTGTTTGCAGAAAAAAACATTATTCATGAAAACTGGGTAAGGGGGAAACAGCATATTATTACTGATTATAATATTATTGATGTTAAAGGAACTTATAGTTTAAACTTAGGAAATAAAATTTACGATTTAACGATAAAAGGTGAACCTAAAAAGCTAAAAGGAAGCATTCAGATTATTGGAACCAAAGACGATAAGCCTGACACCAATAAAGTAACTGTCGCTGTTAATCTTTCTGGAAATACTATTTCATTAAGTTTTAATCCTAAAGATAATTTTGAAAAAGGAACAATAAGGTTAAGTGGGACTGTATCTAACAACGCTGGTATTTGGGATGGAAACGGACAACTTTCTAATGGAAAGTGGATTAAGTGGACTGCAATAAAAGGAAAAGACCCTAAGAAAAAAGACAAAAAAACAGACTCTAAAGAAACAAAAAAAGACTCGCTAATTATTCCAAAAATACAATACCCTAATATGGCATACGGTTTTGATTCTCTACCAAAATCAGAAACGATAATTATTAAAGGAGCTACCGTTTGGACAAATGAAGAAAATGGAATTTTGCAACATACAGATGTCTTAATCCAAGATGGAAAAATTGCAGCAATCGGAACAGGCTTAAGTGCCGAAGGAGCAACAATTATTGAAGGAAAAGGTAAACACTTAACCACAGGAATAATTGATGAACATTCTCATATTGCGATAAGCAGAGGTGTTAATGAGTGTACGCAAGCAGTTACTGCAGAAGTAAGTATTGCTGATGTAGTAAATTCTGATGATATTAATATTTACCGACAATTAGCTGGCGGAGTTACTACTTCACAATTATTACATGGTTCTTGCAATCCTGTTGGTGGACAATCTGCTCTCATAAAATTAAAATGGGGAAGCTCGCCCGAAGAAATGAAAATAAAAGATACGGATGGATTTATCAAGTTTGCGTTAGGTGAAAATGTAAAACAATCTAACTGGGGACAGTTTAATACTAAACGTTTTCCACAAACAAGAATGGGCGTTGAACAAGTTTATTATGATGCTTTTATTAGAGCAAAAGAATATCAAAAAAAATGGGATGATTTTGCCGCTATTCCCGAAAAAAACAGAGCAACTTCTCCTGCCCCGAGAATTGATTTAGAGTTAGAAACCCTAAATGAAATAATGAATAGTGAACGTTTTATTTCATGCCATTCTTACCAACAATCGGAAATAAATATGTTAATGCATGTTGCCGATTCTATGGGGTTTGTGGTAAACACATTTACACACATTTTAGAAGGTTATAAAGTTGCTGATAAAATGAAAAAGCATGGTGCAGGAGCTTCTACTTTTTCTGATTGGTG
>JAESTF010000202.1 GCA_016763795.1 Flavobacteriales bacterium | reverse complement strand
GAATCTGTTTTAATTACGTTTAACACGCTTAAGAATATGGAGACAGATGTTAAATTACCTTTTAAAGGAGTTGTGCCTGCTGGAGTAAAAGGATTTAAACTGTTTACGTTAACAATCAAAGATAAAACAAAAGGGAGTCAGTTAGGCTATATTACCAAATATTGTCATGGTGATGTTTTTAATGGCAAGCACGATGATCGTTATATCTACACCATTCCTTACCAAGAAGGAAAGAAATATTCATTAGATCAGGGCTATGGTGGGAATTTTTCTCATTTTATGAAAGGAAAAACACATGCATTAGATTTTACAATGCCAGAAGGCACCTTAATTTGTGCAGCTAGAGAAGGATTAGTTATTTTTGTAAAAGATGATTCTAATAAACGTGGAAAAACAATAAAGTATCAAGCTTTTGGGAATTATATTACCATTTATCATAAAGATGGAAGTTTAGCGAACTATTTTCATCTTCAAAAAAAAGGAAGTAAAGTTAAGGTTGGTGATAAAGTGAGTGCAGGACAAGTAATTGCACTAAGTGGGAATACGGGATGGTCTTCTGGTCCACATCTTCATTTTCAAGTGTTTTCTTTTGATGAGAAAATGGAAGTGAAAAGTATTTCAACAAAGTTTAAGCAAGAAGAAGGTAAAGCTATAATTTTAAAGAAATCTGAAGCAGGGTACAAGTCGGTACATTAATCATAAAACAAGTTTCCCATCAAGAGTGTGAAAGGATAGCATTTTCTCTTTAAAATGTTCTTTTTCAGAATCATAAATCACACAATTTTCTATAGGTCTCATATATAGATGTAATGTCATTGCTTTTTCTTTTGAAGAATTTACTATTGAATGATAGCCCATGCTATCATGCATATAAGTAAGATTTCCAGGGCTCAATTCAATTCGATTACATTCTGATAAGTTACCTTTTTCATCTTTTTGATAACGAATTTCAGCCATTTTTCCATCAACTAAATAAACCCAACATTTCTGATTATTATGGCCATGGATAGCTGTTGTATCAGCTTTATTCCAACAAATTAATATTAGCTCAAAAGTTTCAGTTTTAAAAATACAGTTTCTAGCGTAGCCACTTTCTTTCCAATGAGCGTATTTTATAAAGTCATCAATAGGAATATTCATGTTTTTTGCAATTTTAACGTAATCTTTCACGTTGGATTGCTTTAAAACTTCGATTAATTTATTAAGTGATGTTATGTTATCCATTTAGTTAAAGCCTTATATATCTTCAAAATAAACTTAACTTTGTAGCATATAATATATAATTATGAAAGTTAGATTTTTTTAGCAGTTTTGAGCCAATTTTGGCTCTTTTCTTTAGAAAAAGAATAATTTTTAAGAACTTAGAAAACAATTATGAAAAATAGTTTAACCCTTTTTAATGAAATCGCTAATAAATTATTAGTTGATGAAGAAGAAAACCCTGTTGCAGAATTCGTTTCTTCAGAAGAGCTTTTTAAAAAAATAGATTTAGAACTATCTGAAAATTCAATAGATGAAGTGCGATTTAAAAGTGCGTTGGAAAATTTGGTGTTAAAAACTCCAAGAACTGCAACCAATGCATTTTTCAACCAATTATTTGGGGGTAGAAATGATCGTGCGGTTTTAGGTGATTTATTAGCTGTTATGCTAAATAATAGTACTTACACATATAAAGCTGCAGGAGTTCAAATTGGAGTAGAAAAAGTTATTATCAATAAAGTTCTTCAATTAATCGATTGGAATAAGGATGGCGGAGGAACTTTTGCAACAGGAGGTTCTATGACCAATTTTATGTCAATGTTAATGGCTAGAGATGCCTTTAATGATGAAATTAGAGTAGAGGGGATGACCCAAGAGAATTTAATTGTTTATACATCAATAGAATCACATTACAGTATTCCGAAAAATGCAGCGTTCTCTGGAATAGGAAGAGAAAATGTAAGGTATATTGCTGTTGATGAAGAGGGGAGAATGGATGTTAACGATTTAAAACAACAGGTAGAGAAAGATGTGCAAGAAGGAAATAAGCCAGTACTAGTAAATCTAACAGCAGGAACAACAGTTCTGGGAGCTTTTGACCCAATAGTTGAAGTATCTGAAATATGTTTGAAACACAATATTTGGTTACATGTTGATGGTGCTTATTGTGGCTCGGTAATTTTTAGCGAAAAATACAAACACTTAATTGGAGGGGTGGAATTAGCTGATTCATTTAGCTTTAATGCCCATAAAATGATAGGAACCCCATTAACGTGTTCTTTAATTTTTGTGAAAAACAAAAAACATTTATATGATTCGTTTTCTAATGAGGCAAAGTACTTATATCAAACAGATGAAGATGAATTTAATTTAGGAAAAACATCATTACAATGCGGTAGAAGGAATGATGCTCTGAAATTTTGGACGCTATGGAAAAGTGTTGGTACAAAAGGGCTAGAAACTATTGTAGATAAACAATTTGAGTTAGCCGACATTGCTCGAGACTACATCAAGAATAATGATGATTATATTTCTTATGGAATAGAAGATTCTATTTCTGTTTGTTTTAATTATAAAGGAATACCAGCACAAGAATTATGTACGAGCCTGTATGAAGAATCAAAAACTTTAGTTGGTTATGGAACTTTTAATGAGGATGAGTTTATTCGTTTTGTAACCATTAATGCACAAAATGAGAAAGAAGATATTCTTAATTTTTTTAAGACTTTAGAAAAATTTGTTCATTCTAAGTATGAAATAGCTCAATTATCTTAGATAAAAACATTAGTTAAACAGTATGAAAAAGATAATTATCACACAATATGCGCCAATGCCAATTGGTCCATATAATCAAGGAGTTTTGTCGGGAGATACATTGTATACCTCAGGTCAGATTGCTATTAATCCAGAAACGGGAGAATTAGAGATTGATAATATAAAAGACGAAACAAAATTAGTTATGGAAAATTTACGTGCAGTTTTACTAGAAGCGAACATGGATTTTGAGAATATTGTAAAATGTTCTATTTTCATTTCTAGCATGAACGATTTTACTGACATTAATGAAGTGTATGGATCTTATTTTACAGATAATTTTCCTGCAAGAGAAACAGTAGAAGTGGCTTGTTTACCTAAAAATGTAAATGTAGAAATTTCAGCAATAGCTGTGAGAGGATAAAAAAGTCTTCAATCTACAGTATTCAAGTTGCTTACTGTAGATTGAAGACTGATAACTATCAATCAAATTTTAATTCAAAATAATCTCTATAAAATCTAAGTGTTCAGATTTTCTAATACTCAATGCTTTTGAGTAGTTGAGAATATTATCGATTGTTTCTTTTTTTGGAGCATACATTTTGTCCTCCTTTTGTTGGTTTAAAAGCAATTTTAATTCTTGCTCATGTTCAGTAATTTCTAATAAATCAAAGTGAGTAAATTTTTGCATAGGCTGTATTTCTAAGTTTTAGTGTGCAATTATATCTTTAACGGTAGTTAGTTTAATTTATTATATAAGATTAAAAATAAATTTTCAAAGAAAATATTCCTCCCTCCGATAAATTGAGGCTCCAGAAAGGGTATATATAATAAAAAAACTCTGAGAAATTAACTCAGAGCTTTTAACTAACTAAAATTTAATGAAACTTTATTATTCAGAATTAATGAAGTGTTAAGGATAAATTCTTTTCTTCAGCCATTTTTCTGAGGTTAATTAACGCATAACGCATTCTACCTAAAGCAGTGTTAATACTAACATTTGTAGTTTCCGAAATTTCTTTAAAGCTCATATCATAATACATTCGCATCATTAATACCTCTCTTTGATCGTGCGGTAAATGCTTAACCAATCCTTTTACATCAGAAAGAACTTGTTCCTTTTCTAAGTCTTCTTGAATATTGTTATCTGGATTTTTAATAACATCAAAAATGTCAAAGTCATCTTTACCTTTGATAAAAGGCATACGACTATTTTTTCTGTAATGGTCTATAATTAAGTTGTGAGCGATACGCATTACCCAAGGTAAAAACTTTCCTTCATCATTATATTTTCCCTTTTTAATGGTGTTAATTACCTTAATAAAAGTATCTTGAAATACATCCTCAGCTAAAGCTTCATTTCTTACTTTACATATAATATAAGTATAAACTTGACTTTTAAACCTGATGATTAGTTGTTCGATTGCGTTCTCGTTACCTTTTAAATAGGCTTGAACCAGTTCCTTTTCCGAAAGTTTTGAAAGCTTCATAATATCCCTCCTCGTTAATTGTTACACAATAATTATAGTCTTAATGACTTGTATTATTTAAAAAGAGTAGATATTACTTATAGGCGTTTTTTTGTTTAAATTTTAAGTTGACAAATATACTAACGATGTTTTGTTAGATATGTTGTGTTTACGACAAAATTATTTTTTTGTTACTTCAAAACTACTAAAAAAGAAAGTACTTTTGAATGCGTTAACATTAATTAACAGATAGCAAACACTATGCCTAAAACGGTTAAAACAACACTAAACCCTAAAACACACATTGTAATAAAGGGAGCGAAGGTACATAACTTAAAAAATGTTGATGTTTCAATCCCTCGTAACAAATTTGTTGTAATTACAGGATTATCAGGTTCGGGAAAATCTTCTTTAGCTTTTGATACTTTATTTGCAGAAGGACAACGAAGATATGTAGAAAGCTTGTCTTCCTATGCTCGTCAGTTTTTAGGTAAGATAGAAAAACCAGATGTTGATCACATTTATGGTATTGCTCCAGCTATTGCTATTGAACAAAAAGTAAATACAGTTAATAAACGTTCTACCGTTGGTACTTCAACCGAAATTTATGATTATTTAAAGTTGTTATTTGCTCGAATTGGAATTACGTATTCACCAATTTCGGGTAAGGAAGTTAAAAGAGATAGACCAGATAGTATTGTAGAATATATTAATTCACATCAAAATGGCGTAAAAGTTATTTTACTGTCTGAAATTAAACTAATTACTAAAACGATAAAAGAACAAATAGCATTATTGATTAAGCAAGGATTCTCTAGAGTTTGGTTAGATAAAAAAGTAGTAAGATTAGAAAAAATTGAGGTTAAAACATTCAAAAATAAAACGTTAGATTTATTAATAGATAGATTTGTTATTAGTGATGATGCCGATAATATTAGTAGAATTTACGATAGTGTTGAAACAGCTTTTTTTGAAGGAAAAGGGGAGTGTAAAGTGCTTATTATCGAAAATGAGAAAACTGCAGAATATTCATTTAATAATCGTTTTGAAGCTGATGGAATAGAATTTCATGAACCTGATGCTCATTTTTTTAGTTTTAATAATCCTGTTGGAGCTTGTAAAACGTGTGAGGGATACGGAAGTGTAATCGGAATTGACGAAAATTTGGTTATTCCAAATAAAAATTTGTCTGTTTTTGAAAATGCTATTGTTTGTTGGAAGGGTGAAAAAATGAAACGTTGGAAAGATGAATTGGTAATGAGTGCTATGGAATTTGATTTCCCGATTCATAAACCATTTTATGAGCTTACGGTAGAGCAACAAGAATTAGTTTGGATAGGAAATAAGCATTTTAAGGGTATCAATAAATTTTTCAAAAAAGTAGAAGCAAAAAGTTATAAGATACAATATAGAGTAATGCTTTCGAGATATAGAGGGAAAACTTTGTGTACTGATTGTAGAGGCACTCGGTTGCGAAAAGATGCCAATTATGTGAAAATTTCGGGTAAATCAATTACCGATATTGTATTAACGCCTGTTAGTGAATTAGGAGTTTTTTTTTCAAACTTAAAATTAAACGAGCACGATACTAAAATTGCTAATAGATTACTGATAGAGATTAAAAATAGGATTCAATATTTAAACAATGTTGGCTTAGGTTATTTAACGTTGAATAGGTTGTCTGCAACGCTTTCAGGAGGTGAATCACAACGAATAAATTTAGCAACCTCTTTAGGAAGTAGCCTGGTAGGTTCAATGTATATTTTAGATGAGCCAAGTATTGGTTTACACTCAAAAGACACAGAGCGATTAATTAAAGTGTTAAGGGAACTACAAGGGTTAGGAAACTCGGTAATTGTTGTAGAACATGATGAAGATATTATTAAAGCCGCAGATGAAATAATTGATTTGGGACCAGAGGCAGGTAATCTAGGCGGAGAAATAGTATTTCAGGGAAATTATTCAGAATTATTGGAAAGTAACGCTAGCTTAACAGCTAAATATATTAATGGTATTGAAAAAATAGAAATTCCTGCTAAACGAAGAACTTGGAAAAAACGAATTTTGATAGAAGGTGCAAGAGAAAACAATTTGAAAGGTGTCAATGTAGTGTTTCCTTTGCATACAATGACTGTTATAACAGGCGTAAGTGGTTCAGGAAAGTCTTCTTTGGTAAAAAACTGCTTGTTACCAGCTTTAAAAAAGATGTTCGATGGTTATTCCGAACAATCGGGAGTTATCGATAAAATTAGTGGAGACATTGATAGTTTAAAAGGAGTGGAGTTTATTAATCAAAACCCTATTGGAAAATCATCACGATCAAATCCTGTAACCTATGTTAAAGCTTACGATGAAATAAGAAGTTTATATGCTTCCCAAGGGTTGGCAAAAGCAAGAGGGTATAAACCAGGTCATTTTTCTTTTAATACAGATGGTGGTAGATGCGATACCTGTAAAGGGGAAGGTGAAATAACGGTAGAAATGCAGTTTATGGCAGATATTCATTTAACGTGTGAAGAATGTAAAGGGAATCGTTTTAAAGATGAAGTGCTGGAGATTAAGTTTAATGATAAAAATATTGCTGATTTACTAGCATTAACCATTGATGAAGCAATTAGTTTCTTTCAAGAATCTGATGGGAGAATTGAAAAACGAATTACAGATAAATTATTACCATTACAAGAAGTTGGATTGGGGTATGTTCATTTAGGACAATCATCAAGTACATTGTCTGGAGGGGAAGCACAACGAGTTAAGTTGGCTTCATTTTTAACAAAAAAAGATAGCTCAACCAATTTACTATTCATTTTTGATGAGCCAACAACCGGTTTGCATTTTCATGATATTAAAAAATTGTTAAAAGCCTTTAACGCATTAATTGCACAAGGACATTCTATTATTGTTATTGAGCATAATTTAGATGTGGTTAAATGTGCCGATTGGGTAATTGATTTAGGCCCAGAAGGGGGAGAGAATGGTGGGGATATTATTTTTTCTGGTACACCAGAAGACTTAGTAAAGGTTAAAGAATCATTTACAGCTCATTATTTGAAAGAGAAGTTATAATTTCTGCCAACAAATTAAATTCTTGTCATTTCGCTGACAAAAAAATAATCAAAAGGAATGTAGTTTTACTCTCGTAATTGCAAAGGGGTTTGCAATTGTAGTAGTAATTTTTTAAAAATCGAGTTTTCTTGATTTAATCCCCGGTTGGTTTTCTTGTTTTATCGATCGGGGTTTTTTGTATTTTTTTTGTCACGCTGAACCTGTCGAAGTATCTACAAATTGAAGTGAAGAACCTATTCTTAAGACAAAAAGTTGTTCGTAAACAGATTCTTCACTGCAATTTATAGTGCCGCTAAATCGAAAATAAACAGCTTTTGCTCATTTCACAAAACGTGTTCAGAATGACAGAATAGAACTATCTTCGCAAAGTGAATTATTACCTAGATAGATTTTCGGTTAGAGAGCAATTGATTATTCAAAAACCTAACACTAATTTAGGCATTGTAGTGGTTATTCCGTGTTGTAATGAGCCTGATTTAATAAAATCTTTACAAAGCTTATACCATTGCGAGCAACCAAACTGTAGTGTAGAAGTTATTGTGGTAATTAATGCGTCAGAAAAAGTTGAGGCAGTAGTTTTAGCTCAAAATAAAAAGACGTTATTAGAGGTTAAAGAATGGAGAAAAGAACATCAAAATAGATTCAATTTTTATTTTATTGAAGAAAACGAGCTGCCTAAAAAGCATGCAGGAGTTGGCTTGGCTCGGAAAATAGGAATGGATGAAGCTGTTAGGAGGTTTGAAGGAGTTGAGAACAATAAAGGAATTATAACTTGTTTTGATGCTGATGCGTTATGCGAACCCAATTATTTGGTAGAACTCTACAACCATTTTAAACAATATCCAAAATCGCCAGCATGTTCCATACATTTTGAACACCCAATTGCTGGAAATGAATTTTCGGAAGCCATTTACAATGGAATAATGCAATATGAGTTACATTTACGTTATTATAAAAACGGATTAGCTTATGCGGGTTTTCCTTATGCTTTTCACACCATTGGTTCGAGTATGGCAGTAAGGAGTTATGCTTATCAAAAGCAGAATGGGATGAATAAACGAAAGGCTGGCGAGGATTTCTATTTCTTACAAAAGTTGATTCCGCTAGGGGATTTTACAGAAATTAAAATCACTAAAATTATTCCCTCACCACGAGTTTCGGATAGAGTTCCTTTTGGTACAGGGAAAGCCATGCAAAATTGGTTAGATGAAGAAAAGCAAGAGTTAATGAGCTATAGCCTAAAATCGTTTATCGATTTAAAAACATTTGTTGAAGCTGTTCCAAAACTATATTATGATATAAACGCTATACCTAAATCAGTTCAAGAATTTTTAAATGAAATAGGGTTTAAAGAAAATTTAGCCAACATTAAAAAGAATAGTAAATCTGAGCAGCATTTTACCGAAGTGTTTTTTAAATGGTTTAATGCTTTTAAAGTATTAAAATACATGCATTTTGCTCGTGATAATTATTACGCTGATGTACCAATTTTTGATGGAGCAAATGATTTACTAAAATTCTTGGAGCAGCCTACACAAAACAATAACAAAAATTTACTATTGGCTTATAGAAATATTGATTTGAGGTAGATGAACGTTTAATGGTTAAGTATAAGTGATCGCTTTAATGCAACTTATACAATGTTAGCAACATTTACCATTTACTTTGCCATTTGCGTCCATTGTTTTTAAGTTCAAAAGAATCGCTGGACTTCAAATAAAAAAGTCTTCTATTCAAATTAATTATCTTAAGGTTTTCCTTTGAAGTATCTCCATTCCAAGTGAAAAAGAAACCCCGACCATTTGTCCAGGTTTGAAACTGTTCATACCAAAAGCAAAAATGTTCTGGTAAATACTCTCCATCCTTTATTGATTGAAATATTTCCTTGTGATATACCTCATTTTCTTTTAGCCTTAGATTATGATGTATAATAATCCATGCGTTGTTATATGCGTCCAAACCAACATTTTTCTCAGAAGGAAAACCGAGTGAATCAATTAACCTATGTAGATGTTGCCAATTAACTTTATCCAGCTCAAAAAGGTTTTCTGGAAGGGAGTTCTTTTCAATTTTATATTTCCCTTTCACGCTTCTGTTTTTTCTAATAATGTTTTGATCAATATAGTGTAGACTATCAATAACCTTTATATAATCATGATTCACACGACTATTATATTTCTTAAAGTAGAAGTCAGCACTATCTTTAAGCCATTTGAAATATTTTGAATGTTTAGAACTAGTCGACTTTGTACGGGCTAGATTCTTATTTCCTGAATTAATGATAATCATTTTTCCAAACCAGAAAGCATCTTGGAATGCTCCTATTTTAATAGCTAGATGATAAGCATCATAATACTTATTCGAATGAACATAATCCACTGATTCAAAAGCAACTTTGAAAGTGTCCAGAGCTTGTTGGCTTAATCCAATATATTCAAGACTGTCGGCAGTATTACAACGATTATAATAATTCGAATAATCTTGACATTGAGCATTCCAAACAGTAAAAGTGAGTAAAATTGAAAAAAAATGTTTGAGCATAAAATAATTAGTTAATTTATTTTCTATAAGTTCTTTTGTTTCATCGGTTACGGTTGAGTTTATTTGTTGCTAACGTCCTTATTGAAAACGTTTCAATGTTCTGTACAATGGTGGCTATACGAAACTAAGTTTTTTTGCTAAATAAAATCAAGAATATTAAATTTGAATTTGTAATCGTGTTAGAATCATTACATTTGCAGCCTTAAAAAATTAGAGCAATGATAGCAGCACACAATATTTCGTTACAGTACGGAAAAAGAGTTTTATTTGATGAAGTAAACATTAAGTTTATTCAAGGAAATTGTTACGGAGTAATTGGTGCGAATGGAGCAGGAAAATCTACGTTTTTAAAATTTTGGCGGGCGATTTATCTCCAAATTCTGGTAGTGTAACTATTGAGCCAGGTAAAAGAATGGCAGTGTTAAGCCAAGATCACTTTAAGTTTGATGAAGAAACAGTGTTAAACACTGTTATGATGGGACACACAGAAATGTGGAAAGTGATGCAAGAAAAAGATGCGATTTACATGAAAGAAGACTTTAATGATGCAGATGGAATTAAAGCTGCTGAATTAGAAGCACAATTTGCAGAAATGGATGGTTGGAATGCAGAATCGGATGCAGCTAATATGTTAAGCGGTTTAGGTGTTAAAGAAGATTTACATCAAAAACTAATGAGTGAGTTGGCTGGTAGCCAAAAAGTGCGAGTTTTATTAGCGCAATCAATTTTTGGTAATCCAGATATTTTAATTTTAGATGAGCCTACCAATGATTTAGATATTAATACTATTGCTTGGTTAGAGAATTTTTTAATTGATTTTAAGAATACTGTTATTGTGGTATCTCACGAT
>JAESTF010000005.1 GCA_016763795.1 Flavobacteriales bacterium | reverse complement strand
CTTGGTCATCTTATCCGATGGATTTAATTGAAAACGGCTTTATTTGGTTAAGTAATTTTGTGGCTAACAGCTTACCTGAAGGTATGTTAAACGATTTAATCGTAAACGGAATTATTGCTGGTCTTGGGGGAATAGTAATTTTTGTTCCTCAAATTGCCATCCTTTTTGCTTTTATCACCATATTAGAAGATACAGGGTATATGGCTCGTGTTAGTTTTTTAATGGACAGAATTTTACGACAATTTGGGTTAAACGGGAAATCCATTATTCCTTTACTAAGTAGTACTGCTTGTGCCATCCCTGCAATAATGAGTGCTCGAACTATTGGAAATTATAAGGAGCGTTTAATAACAATTATGGTAGCTCCACTAATTAGCTGCTCTGCTCGTATCCCTGTTTACACTATTTTAATTGCGTTAATTGTTCCTGAAGATGATTCTTTCGGGTTTTTTAATGTTCAAGGTTTATTGGTAATGGGGCTTTATCTATTAGGATTTATTGCGGCAATACTTTCAGCTTGGGTATTTAAATTGATTATTAAATCAAAACAAAAAAGCACATTTACATTAGAAATGCCAATTTACAGGGCTCCTAGATGGAAAAGTGTGGGGTATGAAATCTTTAGTAAAGTGAAAATATTTTTATTTGATGCAGGTAAAATCATCATTGCAATTTCTATTGTTTTATGGGTATTATCTTCTTATGCTCCTAATAGTAAATTTGAGAAAATAGTAGAAAAATACAATTCCGAAACATATCAAAGCTATTCTGAAACAGAAGTTAATACACTTATTGCTTCAGAAAAACTAGAAGCTTCTTATATTGGAATTATCGGAAAAGCAATTGAACCAGCGATAAAACCTTTGGGTTATGATTGGAAAATTGGCATCTCATTAATTACTTCATTTGCTGCCAGAGAAGTTTTTGTCGGAACAATGGCTACACTATATAGTGTTGGAGATGAAGATAACACAAAATCAATTAGAGAAAAAATGATGGCAGAAAAAAACCCGCATACAGGAGAGAAAATATATACAACAGCAACCACACTTTCTTTATTGCTTTTTTATGTTTTTGCAATGCAATGTATGGCAACTTTAGCCATTGTTTACAGAGAAACAAACTCTATCAAATGGCCAATTATTCAAGTAATCTATATGGGAGCATTAGCTTATTTTTCTAGCTTATTGGTTTACACTATTTTTTCATAGTGACAATTAATTTTAAAATACTACAAAACTATGTCCCTCAAGAAAGCTTGCCAATATTGCAAAAATGGTTTAACCAACGTCCTTTCGAATTAAGAATTCCAAAAAAACGAACTACGAAGTTTGGTGATTTTAGAGCTTCAACCAAGCAACTCCCCAATAGAATAAGTGTTAATTCAAACTTAAACAAATATGCTTTTTTAATTACACTAACGCACGAATTCGCACACTTATTAGTTTGGTTACAGCACCAACACAAAGTAAAAGCTCACGGAGCAGAATGGAAAACAGAATTTGCTACACTTATGAATGTTTTATTAATTAAGAATGTTTTTCCTGAACATCTTATAATTGTACTCCAAAAACATTTAAAAAACCCTCCAGCCTCTTCTGCAAGGGATATCAATTTAATTAATGAGCTTAAAAAACATGATGCTCCCAGTAATACTATTCAATTAATCGAAATTAAAGAAGGGGCATCTTTCGTTCTAAATAACAAAAGAATTTTTATTAAAGGAAAAAAAAGAAGGACCCGCTATCTTTGTAAAGAAATCAATACTAAAAAAGAATACCTTATTCACGGAGTAGCAGAAGTTGAACTTCTTAATGTTGTTAATAACTAATCTTCGTTCTTTACTTCGCTTTAGGAGTGCTTTTATTTAACTTCGTGCGAGTAAAATTATAGCGCTATGAATATATCATTATTAGATCCAATTGTTAATCAAAAAGTATCTGAAATGGCCGAAAATTTAGTCGGTTCAGAAATTATTAAACTTGCTGGAGAGGTAAAAGAGAAAATTAAGCAAGGTGAAAAAATTTACAATTTAACCATTGGAGATTTTAATCCTAAATTATTCCCAATACCTGCTGAGCTTAAGTCTGAAATTATAAAAGCTTACCAAAATGATGAAACAAGTTACCCTGCGGCAAATGGTGTTTTAGAATTAAGAGAATCTGTTTCTCGCTTTTTGCATACTAGAGAAGGGTTAGAATATGATGCTGACCAAATCTTAATTTCTGGTGAGCTCGACCATTAATCTATGCTACTTATCAAACTATTTTAGATCCAGAAGACACCGTTTTATTTCCTGTACCATCTTGGAATAATAATCACTATTGTCATTTAACAAGAGCTAAACAAATTATGATTGAAGCTACTGCAGAAAACAATTTTATGCCTACTGCAGCAGACTTAAAACCATACATTAGCGAAGCCAATTTAATAGCTTTATGTTCTCCTTTAAATCCTACTGGAACAGTATTTACCGAAACTGGTTTAGCAGAAATTTGTGATTTAATTTTAGAAGAAAATAAAAAAAGAGGTAGCTCAAGAAAACCTGTTTATTTAATGTTCGACCAAATTTACTGGACATTAACACATGGAGAAACGAGACATTACGATCCTGTTTCTATTAATCCTGACATGAAAAACTACACCATTTACATTGATGGTATTTCAAAAGCATTTGCTGCTACAGGAGTTAGAGTTGGATGGGCTTTTGGCCCTGAAAAACTAATACTAAAAATGAAAGCTATACTTAGTCATATTGGTGCTTGGTCGCCAAAAGCAGAACAAGTTGCTACAGCTAAGTATTTAGATAATGATGATGCAACTGATGAATATTTATTTGCATTTAAAAATAACATTAGTAAACGTTTAAATGCTTTTCACGCAGGCATAACAAAACTTAAGGAAGAAGGATTTAAAGTTGAATCAATTCCTCCACAAGCAGCAATTTACCTTACCGTAAAATTTGATTTAACAGGAAAAACAACTGCTGAAGGCACATTATTAGAAACTGCTGCTGATGTTACAAAATACCTTTTAGATGAGGCTGGGTTAGCAATTGTTCCTTTTTATGCTTTTGGAGCATCAAAAAAATCTCCTTGGTACAGGCTTTCTGTTGGAACATCAGTTTATGAAGAAATTGATGAGCTATTTGCAAAATTAAAAGAAGCATTAAACAAGTTAACATAAAATACACACCCCAGAATTTCTAACCCAATGAATTGGGAAGAACTTCTTACCCCCTCTCAAGAGGGGAATTAAATAGTAAAATGAACAAAAATAACTATTGCATCATAATGGCTGGAGGAATCGGAAGTAGATTTTGGCCAATGAGTAGAACAGAACATCCAAAGCAATTTATTGACATTTTAGGAACAGGAGAAACACTTATCCAACAAACCTACAATAGGTTTAAGAAAATTTGCCCAGAAGAAAATATTTACATTGTTACCAATGAAATTTACAAGGATTTAACCAAAGAGCAATTAGCAGGAATTACTGATGAGCAAATTATCTGCGAACCAACTATGAGAAATACTGCTCCTTGTATTGCTTATGCCAATTATAAAATTGCCGCTAAAAATCCTGATGCAAATATTATTGTTGCGCCATCAGACCATTTAATTTTAAAAGAAGAAGAGTTCGTTCGTGTGATGAATTTAGCGTTAGACCATACTTCAAAAAATGATGATTTGGTTACGTTGGGAATTACGCCTACTAGACCGGATACTGGTTACGGTTACATTCAATTTTCAGATAATAATAACTCAGAAATAAAAGAAGTAGTAAAATTTACCGAAAAACCAGATTTAGAAACTGCGAAAGAATTTATTGCTAGTGGTGATTTTACTTGGAATTCGGGAATGTTTATTTGGAGTTTAAAAAGTATTCAGAAATCATTTGAAACCTTGTTACCTGAAATGGATGACATTTTTAAAAATGGTCTAGGAAAATATAACACTCCAGAAGAATACGGTTTTATTCAACAAGCATACGGTACTTGCGAAAGCATTTCTATTGATTACGGAATTATGGAAGGCTCTAAAAATGTACACGTTATTAGTGCAGATATTGGCTGGTCGGATTTAGGAACTTGGGGCTCTATTTACACACATTTACCATTAGATGAAAATAGTAATGCTATTGTTGGAGAAAATGTAATGCTATATAATTCTTCCAATAACATTGTAAACGTTCCAAAAGGTAAGTTAGTAGTATTACAAGGTCTAAACGATTACATTGTAGTAGAATCGGATGGAATTTTATTGGTTTGCGAAAAAGCAGCAGAACAAAAAATAAAACAATTTGTTACTGACATTAAAGCAAGCAAGGATAAGAAGTATTATTAATTTTCCTGACGTCACCCTGAATTTACTTCAGGGTCTTTATCAAAAAAATAGATTCTGAAACAAGTTCAGAATGACGTAGTTTTTTATAAAAAATCAATCTCCCTAACCCTCTTCTCCAAGAGGGAATAAATAAGTTTAAAATATTACTTTTACACTCTATTATGAGTGAAGATAAAAACAATAAAGGCGAAATGTCATTTCTAGATCACCTAGAAGTATTAAGATGGCATTTAGTTAGATCTGCTATTGTTATTATTCTTTTTACAATCGTTGCCTTTATTTTTAAAGGATTTGTTTTCGATACTATAATTCTTGCACAAAAAAGTTCCAATTTCTGGACCTACCGAATGTTCTGCAAATTCTCTCATTTAATCGGAAATGGAGATGCTCTTTGTATGGGAGAAATGAATTTTAGCCTTATAAACATTACAATGAGTGGGCAGTTTACTATTCACATTGTAACATCATTAGTTGTAGGAATCGTTTTAGCATTTCCATATTTATTATTTGAAATATGGCGTTTTATAACTCCTGCTTTAAAGAAAAAAGAAAAGAAAAATGCTCTAGGACTCGTTTTTGCTGGCTCGATGCTATTTGTAATAGGAATTTTATTTGGTTACTACTTTGTCTCACCTCTTTCTGTCCAGTTTTTAGGGAACTACACAGTAAGTGAGCAGGTTCAAAATCAAATTACATTAAGCTCATTTATTTCTACCGTTACAACAGTTACCTTAGTTTGTGGATTGGTTTTTCAATTACCACTCATTGTATTCTTCTTATCTAAATTAGGATTATTAACTCCTGAGTTTATGAGAAAATATCGTAAGCATGCTGTTGTTGTTACCTTGGTTTTATCAGCAATTATTACTCCTCCAGACATTTCTAGCCAAGTATTACTGACCATTCCACTACTTATTTTGTATGAGTTTAGTATTTACATTTCTAAAATGGTGGTAAAGAAAGCTGAGAAATAAGAAAAAGTGTCAATTCGAGTGTTTCGATGTAATCGAAATGTATCGAGAATAACTTTTTCTAAAATCATTTTGTTCTCGATACGCTTCGCACTCGAACTGACAATGATTAAAATAAAAGAATCTTTCATCCGTTTACTCACAATAAAGGAAATTCACTACTTTTAACTTATGATTTTACGAGCAGATAACATCGTTAAAAAATATGGGAAACGAACCGTTGTAAAAGGCGTTTCCTTTGATGTAAAACAGGGCGAAATTGTTGGTTTATTAGGGCCAAACGGAGCAGGAAAAACTACTTCATTTTATCAAGTTGTTGGTTTAGTGCAACCAAATAGTGGTAAAATATTTTTAGATGATAAAGATATTACCAAATTACCGATGTATAAAAGAGCCCAAATGGGAATTGGTTATTTACCGCAAGAAGTTTCTGTTTTTAGAAAGTTAAGTGTTGAAGATAATATTGCTGCCATCTTAGAGATGATGGACATGAGCAAAGAAGACCAAAAAGATAGGCTTGAAGAATTAATTGAAGAATTTGGTTTAAACCACGTTCGAAAAAACTTAGGGCATAATTTAAGTGGTGGAGAGAAAAGACGAACAGAAATTGCTAGAGCATTAGCATCTAATCCTAAGTTTATTTTATTAGACGAACCTTTTGCAGGTGTTGACCCCATTGCTGTTGAAGATATACAAGCCATTGTTTCTAAGCTCAAAAAAAAGAACATTGGTATTTTAATTACTGACCACAACGTACAAGAAACCTTAAGTATTACCGACAGAGCCTATCTTCTATTTGAAGGCAGCATTTTAAAAGCTGGTACAGCTGAAGAATTAGCTGCTGATGAACAAGTACGTAGGGTTTATTTAGGACAAAATTTTGAGTTAAGAAGAAAGGTATAATCAATGGAAAAACTCAAAACTAAGATTGAAAAACTATTACT
>JAESTF010000201.1 GCA_016763795.1 Flavobacteriales bacterium | reverse complement strand
GTCCTTACAATTAATAAATTAAATCTCAGTAGTTGACTATTGTATTTTGTGAGTAGATGAAGTATCATTTTTTTGATTTAAAGAGTTTTATAATTATAGAGGCAATTGATTTGTTTTTTTTAAAAGGATTATCTAAGTAAACTTGCTGAAAACTTTCCTTGTTTAAGAATTCTATTGTGTGTGGAATTGTTCTGGTTTTAGTTAATCCTTGAGGCCCTCTTTCAGGGTTGTTGTTAAAGAAAAAATCTAAGTTAGAGATATACTCTTCAACGTTTTTCTTATTTCTGTAATAATACATCATGGTTGCGGCTTTAGGTATAATTCCGTAAACAACGGCCAAACGATGTTGGTCTGATTGGTTGATGGGGGAGGAGTGCCAAAGGGCATGATTGTATATGAGTGCTTCACCAGCTTTCATATTTAATGAAATCATATGAGCTTGAACTTCGTCAGCTATATTTGCTAATATAGGAGAAATGTTAGGACCTCTATAAGTTTTCATTTTATTATGACTACGTTCTAAAACACGAATAGCACCATTATATTCATCTACATCTTGTAAAGGAATCCATATGTTATAGGATTGATATTTATCTTCATTTACAATATTCCAATCTTGGTGTAGTGGTAAAACTCCTTTTTTGTTAGGGGATTTAGATATGAAAGCGCCTCCTAATGCATTTATATTTTGTATGTTTTTTTTGATAGGAGCATTCAAAACAGCTTTTATTTGCTCATTCGCATGTTTCCTGAAATTAACATCGTTTGCATGAGTTGTCGCGTAAAAGCCATCAGGGTTATTAGGATGTGATTTTTGGTATGCTTCTTTTAAACTGGTTACTTCTGTAGAGTTTAAAAAAGGGATAATAACATAACCTTTTTGTTTAAGTGTTGCATTTAATGTTTCTGATTTTAGAATGTTTTCCATAATCATTTTGCTAATTTCTTAAACCAATTTTTTAGAGATCTTTTATTTTTAGGTAATGAACCTGAGGAGATATGATTTAAATAAGAAGAGACCTCTTCAGGTGTAATTGTTGGCGGATTAAAATCTTCTAATCCTTCACTAATTCCTATTATGGGTCGTTTAAATATTGATTCGTGAAAATCGGTAAAACTTAATAGAAAATCATCTTTTTGTTTAAACCGTTCTATTTTGTCTGGAGTTTCTTTGTTCCAATAATAAAATCGTAAGGGAGCATTCTTGTTAGTAATACCAGTAGTAATAGCAACTCTATTTTTAGCAGTTAAATTCGGTTTAGAATAATGTATGGTAGCTTGATTAATCACGATGGCTTCTCCTGCTTTTGTATTTACAATAGTTAATTTAGTTTTTATCTGTTCTTTGTACCTGTCAAAATAGAAAGGGAGAGTAGGAGCTCTTATTGTCTTATTCCAGTTATGGCTGCCAGCGAGTAATTCTAATGTTCCGTTTGTTTCGTTTGTTGCAATTAGTGGTGTCCAAATATTTATTGCAGGATATTTATTTTCATCAACTATAGTCCAATCTTGGTGCATAGGCATTTCACTATTTTTGCCAGTACCTTTCACTAAAAAAGAAGAGCCAAAACTGCGGTAATTAGTAAAGTATTTCTCTAATCTAGGGAGTATAATCTCTTGTATTCGGTTACTTATTTCTATTTTTTTGTTGTAATCATTTAGGTAACTAGAAGCAAAAAAATAGTTAAGATCCCCTTGATTATATTCTTCCTGTAATTGAGACAATAGATAAAGATCTTCTTTTTCTAAAAGGTTAATTTTCACAAAACCATTTTTGTCAAATATATCTTGCAGTACAAAATTCTTAAATATAGGTTCAATTATCATACTCATAGTTATTCTTACATCTTATTGGTTGTATTTTTTTTGTTGTAATTTTTTCATTTTTAAATGTAGTGATAATAGCATCTTTTAAGTAAAATTTCTTTCATCGATTTATTTTTTTGTTGAATATAAACGTTTTAAAAAGGAAGTACGTTTTTCAATACTATTTTTTACACTTGTGCTCTTATATTTTTCTATTAAGATTCCTGGTGTTACTTTAGGGAAATTATAAGCAAATAGTCCCAAACTCCTACCAATAGTTGGTCTACTAAAAATGTTGTGCCCAAAATTCTCAAATTTCTTTAAAAAATCTTCATCATGTTCAAATATCTCTATTTGATTTTGCATTTTTTTATCCCAGTAGCACGTTCTAATTTTAGCATCTTTATGAGCAACAAAAGTATTAATCACAGGTCTTTCTATCGATGACAAGTTTGGAGGGGAGTAATGCATAATACTTTGATCAAAAATAATTGCTTCTCCAGTTTTTAAATAGCAAGGAATCATTAAATTTTTAACTTCTTCTTTTACGTTATCATAGATGTCAGGTAAAGAGGACCCTCTATAAGAAGGCATGAGCCTGTGGCTCTTTGGGAGTATTTGAATGGCCCCGTTTTCTGAATCTAAATCAATCAAAGGCGTCCAAACATTAATTCCGGTAAAAATTGTTTCATCAACCAAAGTCATGTCTTGATGTAGGATTAATTCACTATCTTCTCCTGAAGCTTTAATAATATAGCTACTAAAATAAGTTTTAAAATCTTTAAAGTAACTTTCTAAACTAGTGATTGAAACAGATTTAATTTCATTATTTACCTTTGTTCGGTGCTCTTCATTATTAGCGAAAGTAGTTGTAAAGAAACCTTTTACACCGTCAGGATAGAGTTCTTTATAGAAAGATAAGAGTCTGCTTATTTGTTTTTGCTCTAATAAAGGTACAATAATATATCCGTTTTCCAAGAATTCTTTGTTCAGAACATCGTCTTTGAAAATAGATTTTTTATTCGGATACATATTTGGCTATTTCTTTGATTTAAAGACAAAAGTTAAACTATCCCAGATACTTTTTTTATCTCGAACTTGATCAAATCTTTTTGCTTTTAATTGCTGCTCAAAATCATCGATTGATAAAGAAAAAGGAGTATATGAAAAGGATTCTTTTACAACTATATTCGTAGCTTTTTTCCAGGGGTTGAACTGCATGTAAAAGTTCTTGTCGACATCTAAAACATTTACTTTGTCTTTATCCTTACTCAAATCCATATGATAGTGGATAGAAGTTTTTTCTTTAGGGATAAGAATTAACTGGATGGTTAATCGTAACCCGTCAGTTTTATTAATTGCAGAATGGTGAATAATACTGTCATCAAGAATCACAGCATTACCAGCCTTAGTCTCAAGAGGTGTTAGTTTTTCATCAATGATGTACTGTTTGATATCTTCAAGCTCTGACCGGATCATAGGGCCTCTAACTTTACCAAATCTTTTATGGCTTTTTGGGACAACAGCTAATGTTCCATTTTCAATAGTACTATCAACTAAAGGGCACCATATTGAAATAGAAGTACATTTTTTTTCATCAATAAATGCCCAATTTTGATGCAAAGGAACTTCTCCTCCGTCTGTTTTTTTGCGAATATAATTGGCAATAATAGGTTTGTAACCATCTAGGTACTTATTAATATGTTGAGCAAAGGCATCCGAAATAATATCAAAGACCTTTTCTTTGTAGGCAATGTTTTTATCAATAAATGTAAAGTCGTAAGTAATGGTTTGTTTGGTAGAGTGATTTTCATCTTCAGGGCCTAAGTGACCACCACTTTCTTGTAATGTATCAAAAAAAGCTTGTTTTAAGATATCAACTTCTTTACTGTTTAAAAAAGGAATAGAGACATATCCCTCTTTTTGAAATATTGTTTCAAGTTTATGGTCTTTTAATACCTTTCTTCTTGGAATGCTCATTTTCTTCCATTTATACGCCATTTAATTTCTGCAATGATATTGGGTATGGTGTATTTTTGAAAAAAACCACGAGGATCTCTCCATTCAGCGTTTTCTTTTTGTTCTACGTCCTTTGTACTGTTTTGTTTTTCTTTCTCCATTATAGTGTTTTGATCGTAGTTAAATAAGAGTGCTAAATTATTCATTAACCTTTCATTAATCTGAACATCAGGCAAACTTTTTATTTTATTTTCTAATTCTTTTTTACTCCATTCAGGAGAGTTTTTTTCAATGGTCTTTATTTTTTTGTATCCATCAATAGATATTCCTCCTTTATATAAATCAGATAGTTTGGGATTGTTGTAGGTATAGAAGAATTCTCGGTCAATTTCATATTTTTCTAATGTTTCTTTTTTAGGAGTTTTATAATAGTGAATTAAAGAAGCTTCTTTCTGTGTAATCCCAATTCCTACAGCTAAACGTGGTGCGTTTGAAATGTTGGGAGGGGAGGCATGAATTAATTTATTATTAAAAATTAAAGCTTCACCAGCTTTCATATCAATTATTTTAATAAAAGGGAATAAAGTAAATACATGATCTGTTAGTGGTGAGCGAGAATGAGGAGACGGTGAGGATCTATGATGATTAAATAGGTTGTGACTTCCTTTTATTACCCCTAAAGCCCCATTTTTCTCGCTTACATCTTGTAGCGGAATCCATAAGGTTGCAGAGGAATATTGTGCTTCGTCTACAAAAGTCCAATCTTGATGAGGAGGGACAATAAATTTATTTCCAATTTCTTTAACGGTGTAACTTGAAGTGAAAATTTTCCCTTGATCTAACAAATTTAGAACTTTAGGAGTTAGAATTTCTTCTATTTTAGCACTAATTTTTCTAACTAAATTCTTGTCAGAATGATCTAGGCTTATGTGAAATCCTGTGTTAGTTGATTTATTGTTATGATTAGAATGGATATCAATTAATTGACAAATTTCACTTTCATTTAAAAGAGATAATTTAACATAACCATTAGTTTCAAACTCATTTTGAAGAGATTGATTTTCGAAGAGAGGGGTCGTTATTAATGATTTGATTTCCAAAATAATTACAATAGTAAAGATATAATAATTGTAATTAGCTATACTTTGTAATCTTTCAGGATACTCTGTCCTAATGCCGGTTTGTTTTTAGGTGTATTTACTTATTATTTATAGGTATAATTACTTATTAAAAAATAATTGTGTTTTCATATAATAAAAGTCATATTATTATATATATTCGCAGCCTAACTTTCTGTTTTAACAAGAATGACTATGAAAAAAAATATCAAATACATCCGTTTACTTTTTTTACTAAACGCATTTTTTCTTTTTACGCAATTAACTGCACAAACTGTTACTAGAACATACAGTCCAGGAGGTTCAACATCGATTGATGGGTGTGGTTCTTACTGTACCATATTGCCAGGAGTAACCTTTGTTGCTTCGGATTTTCCTACAGGATGTGTTGTTTCAGATGTAAATGTGTCCATTACTTGGGCAAAGACAGATGGTACTTGTACAGCGCCTGGGACAGGAAGTTCATTTCATAATGAAACAAATTTCAGAATTGATGGGCCAACAGGTAATGAAATTTTAGTTGTGCCCGGAACTTATACAGGATCAGCAACTATCTCAAAGGTTACGACTGTTCTCGATCAGGCAGCAGCGACTATTATTGGAGGTGTGACACCTGTAAGTGGTAC
>JAESTF010000200.1 GCA_016763795.1 Flavobacteriales bacterium | reverse complement strand
TGGGTGATAAACTGCAAAAAACTCAAAACGATTTTGACATTGTGTATTCTTTAGATGAAAACACTTGGAATGGGTATACCAGTATTCAGTTACTACTAAAAGACATCCAATAAATTTTTATTAACTTTGGGTAATTGCTAAAGAAATGGAAAAATTACCTACAGTTGTTCTTGAACACAAAATTCATAGAAAAAGGAAACAGCTACTTCTTAAATTTACCTACAACGAGTCATTAAAAGACTTGGTTAAAATGATACCTTAAAACAAAATATAAAAATTCAGCTCTGTGTTAATCCGAAAGGTTAATGTCTTTTTACACGCTATGTTTCAGACACAAGACCCTTAGGCACAAGCAAAAAAAATCGAGAATAAAATGGCAGTTTGGCAATACCAATTGAATAACGTTCCGAAAAAAACTATACTCGAAAAATACGGAACAATTCCAAATGAACTTTTAATTAACAATGAAGGTTGGGTAAAATATTGGGAAGATATAGTTGATATTGAAAACTTACCCGAACCTGATTTTGAAGATGCAAAGACCATAAAATGGTGGACAGGTATTAAACTCGAAATAAAAAAAACATCTGAACAGATTGACAAATTAGTTACGAGAGCAAATTGGGGACAAGATTCATTGGATTCTATAAATTGGAAAGGGAATTCCGAAATTAAAGAAGATAATGACTGTTTTCTATCTTTTGACCCAAAAACTCAAATTATAGAAGATTTTCATTTTCGAGCGGATTTACGAAAAAAAGAAAATATTACCATCTTTTTGAACGGAATGCTTAATTTATGTGAGCAAAATGATTTAATGGTTTTTAATACTAAAGGAGTTTTGTTTGAGTCAAAAACCGAATTGATATTTGAGGACTTAAAGAAATCAAACGCAGTAAAATTTTTGACAGACCCAAAAAAATTTCTTGATAATATTGGAGAAATAAAATGATAGAAAATTCAACAAAGTCAGTTTTTGGTCAAAAATAAAAGCACTTTTGGAATGAAAAACCTGTGCCTAACACCGTATAAAATTAATCGCTAATGCAAGCTCACTTACGAAAATCCTTACGGATTTTCTAGTTGGTTTTATATTTACTAATATCGGTATTTAATCAACGAAAAAAAGGGTGCACAAACACGTTGTGCTTCATTTAGAACAACGGAACAAAATAAGAAAGGGGAAGACTAAAACCTATTTAGAGTAAGTCAAAAAAATATAGAAATAGGCTTTTGATAAAATCTAAAGTATTATTTTTATACACGCAACGCATCATAGATCTGACGTTGGAAATAATTATAAATACCGAAATGATAAATCTGAATAATATAAAAATGAACGTCATTGAAACAGCAGAGGATGGCGTTGTAAATAAAGATACCATTTTCTACTTCACTCAAAAAGACAATTATGTAGAGGCTAAATATTCTGGAGGAAAAATAAAAAATGGCTTTCTTGTTGGGTTAATAAAAGAAAATAATTTTAAGTTTAGCTATTGTCAATTGCAAACGGACGGAATTTTAGACAACGGAAGTTCAAGTTCTGAGCTAACTGTTTCAAGTGAAGGAAAAATTAGACTGATTGAACGTTTTGAATGGAAATCCAGACCAGGTGAAATAGGTGTGAACATTTTTGAAGAAAACTAACTTGTGTAATTTTCACCTATTAATTGACTTCAAAAAACTACAGCCAACACCGTGTATAATTAATTGCTAGTGCTACGCTACTTACGAAAATCCTTACGGATTTTCTATTCAGTTTGTATTTACTAAATTAGGTGTTTAATCAATGCAAAAAATGGTATTCAAACACCTTGACATTGGCTAACACCACAAAAGATATGAAACATATAAATTATTTATTCTTATTAATGATTTATTTCATGATTAGTTGCAATTCAAGTGATCAAATTAGTGATCAACCTAGTATAGTTCACAATATTACTTATGAAATAGATTTTCCAAATATTACATTTAATTGGGATAAATCTAAAAACGCAGATGGGGATTCTATAAAGTATTTGGTCTCAATACTTAACTGGACTAATGTAGGTTCAAACAATGATTTTATTTTAGATGTTTATCCAAAAGACCCCACCTACGAAACAAAAGACAATTCGTTAACTATAAGTCTTAGCGATATAGGAGCAGATAAAAACAGCATGAAGAAACTTAGAATCGTTGTTTATTCTGTTGAGGAGGAATTTAATAATTATAGTTTACTTTATTCGGAGGTGGGTTATTTTGGAGGCGATTATTTTTTAGACAATTATTTAGATTTCGTTCCTTTAGAGAAAGGAATTCACAATGGTAATATCATATTGAATGATCAAGCTTACTTGAACATGTTAGAAAATCATCAGATACATACATTAAATGGAGATTTAATTATAAATACATATTGCACAACTGAGCAATACCGACCTTACTCAATAGAAAGTCTAAAAAACTTAAAAGGTTTGAAAACCATCAATGGGAATTTAATTATTGGTCTTGAAGCTGGATATGGATCTACAATTAACCAAGAATTAGCAGAAAATTATAATTGTCACAAACTTTTAAATAATTTTGATTTTTTAAACTTAGATGGGGTACAGGATTTAGAATTTATCAAAGGAGATTTATTAATAGCCACCACTTATATTACTAATTTGAATGATTTTGAAAATTTAAGAGAAGTTGAAGGTAGAATGGGGTTTTACAATAATGGAAATTTAACGAATTTCTGTATTTTATCAGACCTGTTTAAACAAGACAATTTTGAATTATATAATAATGCTTATAACCCTAAGCTCAATGACTTTATATCTAATAATTGTAGTAACTAATGCCAAGCAATGTGTATAATTAATTGCTATCTTTAAACAAAATTTAAAAACCAAAACAACTAAGTATCATTTGTAACTGGCGGAAAACCCTTCGGTTTTCTCACCGGACAAATCTATACAAACAAGTTGCCAAAAATAGAGAATTATTAAATACTACTTTCAAATGTGGTTATCCGTAAAAAAATACTGTTTTTAGTATTAAATTAACAAAAATATACTGTGAATAATTGTAGATATGCATTTATTATTATAATGCTAACAATTAAAAAATTTGAACAATGAAAAAAGTGTATTTTATTTTAATACTTGTATTCGCACTATTTTTAAATTCCTGTATTACTAAAAATCAGAAATCAAAAGACAATGATTTACCAACTACAAAAGAAACCTATCTCGGGCAAAAGCCACCCGGCTCGATTCCTGAAATTTTTGCTCCTGGAATTATTTCAATAAATGGAAGATCTGATAACGGTATTTCGTTTTCTCCTGATTTAGATGAAATCTATTTTTCAGCTATGGAAGAAGACGAAGATGATGTTATCTATATTTCAAAACTCGAAGACAACGAATGGACAAAT
>JAESTF010000199.1 GCA_016763795.1 Flavobacteriales bacterium | reverse complement strand
GATTTAGGTGCTTTAGTTGATGCAACGGATCAATGTTCTGTAGCTGCTCCAACTGCTCCAACTGCAACGGATAACTGTGTAGGTGCTGTAACTGGTACAACTACTACTACTTTCCCTATCACGGCTCAAGGTACAACAACAATTACTTGGACTTATGATGATGGTAATGGTAATACTTCTACGCAAACGCAAGATGTAGTCATTACTCCTATTGATGCGACAGTCACCCTAAGTGGTGATACCATAACAGCTAATGCTTCTGGTTTCACTTATCAATGGGTTGATTGTAATAATAGTAATGCTCCTATTGCTGGTGCAATAAGCCAATCATTTGTACCTTCTCTTGGTGGTAGTTATGCGGTAGAAATTAGTAATGGTTCTTGTATAGTAACTTCTGCTTGTAACATTTCTACGGTTAGTATTAATGAAAATACTGCTTTATCTAGTATTCATATTTTTCCTAATCCCACTAGCAACTTCATTAACGTTAGTATAGCTAATGGTGGTACTCTAGTAAACTTTACTTTAATGTCTATTGATGGAAAAGTGGTTTATCAACTCAATAATGTTACTGATAAAAATGTTGTAATTGACATTAGTAACCACAGTAAAGGAATTTATTTCTTAAAGGTTGGTGCTGATAATAGTTATAAGATTTACAAAGTGATTAAGCAATAAGCTTAATACAATATTTTAAAAGCCTTGATTCCAAAAGAATCAGGGCTTTTTGTTACCAGAATTTTAAAGCTAAACCTAGCCTAAACAGCTTTTTATCTTGTTGATATAATGAGAAAAATGGAACCCTTTTGGGTTTGTTAACATTTTCTAAAGAGAAAATAGAAAAGGAAGTAATAGCAAACGAACAAATTGCAAAGTATTTGGGCGATAAAACACCTAAAAAAATAATGAATATTGTTGTTTAACAACGTATTCTTATCATTTGGAAATCCAATAATAACGTCTTTTCTTGTTAAATATTTCTAGGTTTTTAGTAACTTCATACCGAACTAACTAAAAAACATTTCATTGTTATGAAAAATATTTATCAAAAATTTTTTGCAACCTGTATATCTCTTGCAATAATAACGGGTGTTTCAGCTCAAAACAAAACTGTTAATTATTGGACAAAATCAGTTCAGCCAGCTGCTTCATTACTTAATAAAAGTGCCAGCAACTTGCCGTCTAATTCAGAATTTTACGAATTAAACATAACTGCTTTAAGATTAGCTTTAGCTAACGCTCCTTTAAGAAACCAAGTTAATACAGTTTCAGCTACTATCATAGATTTCCCTATTGCGAATGGTAAAACGGAACAGTTTAGAATATTAGAGGCGCCAGTGATGCACCCTGATTTAGCAGCAAAATATCCAAACATAAAATCATACGTTGGTAAAGGAATTGATGATCCTTCTGCAATGATTCGCTTTAGTCTTTCTGATGAAAAAGGGTTGAGCAGTATGATTCTTTCTGGAACTAAAAACTCCATGTTTATTGAGCCATATACTACGAATTTAGCAACATATGCTGTTTATACTAGATCTAGTTCTGAAAATCGTAACCACATATTTAACTGTTTAACGGATGATGTTCCTTATGAATTTAAGAAATCACCAAATGCTAATAAAGATGCTGATGGGCAATCATTAAGAACTTTTAGATTAGCAATGTCTGCAACAGGAGAATATACTACTTGGCATGGAGGAACAAAAGCACAAGCTTTAGCAGCAATGAACACAACAATGACTCGTGTAAATGGTGTTTATGAAGTTGATTTTGCAATAACAATGGTTTTAATTGCAAATAATGATGATGTAATTTATACCAATTCAGGTTCAGATCCTTATACTGGTTCATTAAATGCTCAATTACAATCTACCCTTACAAGTGTAATAGGAGAAGCTAATTATGATGTTGGCCATTTGGTTCATCAAGCTGGTAATAATGGTAATGCTGGATGTATTGGATGTATTTGTGTGGACGGAAGTAAAGGAAGTGGCTATACATCTCATTCAACTCCACAAGGAGATGATTTTGATATTGATTTTGTAGCCCACGAAATGGGTCATCAATTTGGAGGAAACCACACACACACACATGGAGCTAATGAAGGTTCTGGCGCTCAAATGGAGCCAGGAAGTGGTTCTACTATAATGGGGTATGCAGGAATTACTGGAGCATCTGATGTTCAGCCGCACAGTGATGATTATTTTCACTATTTTAATATTAAACAAATTACTAATTACATCGGAACTACATCTTGTCAAACAAGTACCGCTTTAACAAATGCTACACCAACTGCAAATGCTGGTTCTAACTATACTATTCCCCGAGGGACTGCATTTATATTAGAAGGAAGTGGAACAGATGCTGATGCAGGAGATGTTTTAACTTATTGTTGGGAACAGGGGGATGTAGGATTTACCGCATCGACTAGTGTTAGCGCAACAAATACTTCAGGGCCAAACTTTAGATCTATAGTTCCAACAACGTCTCCTAATAGATACATGCCAAAACTTACAGATGTAATTGCTGGAAATCTAACTACACAATGGGAAACAGTTTCTGATGTAGCACGAACAATGAATTTTGCCCTTACAGTAAGAGATAATGCGCCAGGGGTGGGTCAAAACAAAATTGATTTAATGCAAGTCACTGTTAATGGTAGTTCAGGTCCTTTTACAGTAACGTCTCAAACAACAGCTGTTTCTTGGGATGAAGGAGCTTCAAAACAAATTACTTGGAATGTTGCCAATACAACAGCAGCACCAGTAAGTGCTGCAAATGTTGACATCTTTCTTTCATTAGATGGTGGACTTACTTATCCATTAACATTGGCTACAAATGTGCCTAATAATGGAACTGCAACCATTACTGTTCCTACTGCTTCTACAACTTCAACAGCTAGAGTTATGGTTAGAGGGTCAGGAAATATTTTTTATGCATTAAATACAACTAATTTCTCAATAACAGCTTCAGAATTTGTACTGAATTTCTTACCTGCAGCAACAGCAAATAGTTTGTGTGCTCCAGGTTCTGCAACGTACAACTTTACATATAACACATTTTTAGGATTTTCTCAAGTAACAACATTTTCTGCTACTGGTCTTCCTGCAGGAACAACTGTTTCTTTTAATCCTGCTACAGCAACAGCAGATGGAACTCCTGTTATAATGACAATTAATGGAATTACTATAGGTGCTGTTGGAAACTATGCAATTACTGTAACTGGTACAGCACCATCTCCTCTAATTGTTAAGAATGCAGCGATTACATTAGATGTATTTTCATCTGCACTTACTGCAACAACACTTACCTCCCCTACAAATGGTGCTTTAAGTGTTTTAGGTCCAATTGTTTTTACTTGGATTGCAGATCCAAATGCTTCAGCTTATGATATTGATATAGCAACAGATGCCGCTTTTACAGCTATTGTTGATAATGCTACAGGTCTTATTACAAATAGTTATACTTCAAGCTCTCTTGCATCAAACACAATACATTACTGGAGAGTTAGACCAAGTAATATGTGTGGAAACGGTAGTTTTTCTACTTCGTTTGATTTTACGACAAGTAACTGTAATAATTATGTCAGCACTGATGTTTCTGTAAATATTTCATCTTCAGGAACACCAACGATAACATCAACAATAAACATTACAACTTCTGGAATTATTAATGATTTAGATGTAACTAATCTAACAGGAACTCATTCTTGGATTAATGACTTAATAGTAACATTAACAAGCCCGCAAGGAACTAGTGTCATTTTATGGGATCAAATCTGTTTTAATGAAAATGATTTTAATGTTAATTTTGATGATGGTGCAACACCAGGAGCCCTACCTTGTCCGCCAATTGGGGGCGGGACCTATCAACCACAAGGTTCTTTAGCTAATTATAATGGAGAAGATGTTTTAGGAATATGGACATTAACCATTGATGATATGGCAAACCAAGATGGTGGTTCATTAGATAGTTGGGAGCTTGACATTTGCTTTAACACTACTGTAACTGGTGTAAACGAAAATGTAGTATCAAATGACATTTCTATTTATCCAAATCCAAATATTGGACTTTTCACATTAAACACAACAGGGTCCAAAAATGTTACAGTAAAAGTGATGAATACACAAGGTCAAATTATCTTTTCTAAAAACAACATTAACGTTATAGAGCAGATTGATTTAAGCAATAGTGCTAAAGGGATTTATTTCGTAACTGTTACTTCTGATAAGGGTGTAACTACTCAAAAAATAACGATTCAATAATATTAACTGTATCTATTACAAAGCTTCATCTATTTAGGTGGAGCTTTTTTTATACAACATTTTTTTAAAATACACGTAATATATTAAGGCCTATGGCACAAACTTTGTAAAGTCCTAACCACACACTAAAAACACTTAACTTATGAAAACTAGAAATTTAATACTTGCAGCAGTAGCAACAGTTGCTTTTTTCAGTTTTACACAACAAGATATTCCAATATTAGAAACTGAAGTAACACCAACTTTAAGAAACATCAACCACAATGCCTTTATAGCTGGAGAAAAGTTAGAATACCGACTGCAATATGGAATTATAAATGCAGGTACAGCAAAACTTGAAGTTAAAAAATTAACTCAAAAAATTGCAGGACGGGAAGTTTATCACATTGTTGGTTCTGGAAAAACAAAAGGGGCTTTCGATTGGTTTTTTAAAGTAAGAGACACTTATGAAACATTTTTAGATGTTGATGGTGTTTTTCCTTGGATGTTTAAACGAGATGTAAATGAAGGGGGCTATAGAATAAAACAAACATACAAGTTTGCACAAGCAAAAAACAAAGTAGATAATGGTGAAGGAAAATCTTTTGATACTCCTCATGGAATTCAGGATATGTTATCGGCATTTTATTATGCTAGATCAATTGACTATTCTAAAGCAAAAACAGGTGAAATTTTCACCATTTGGTCTTTTGTCGATGATGAGGTTTGGCCTTTAAGAATTAAGTATATGGGAAAAGAAACCATAAAAGTAAGTGGCAAAAAAATTAAAGCACTAAAATTTCATCCTGTAGTACAAGAAGGAAGGTTATTTAAAGATGAAACAGATGTTGCTGTTTGGATTTCTGATGATGGAAACAAAATCCCATTATTGGCACAAGGAAAAGTAATGGTTGGTTCAGTAAAAATGGAATTAACAAAATATTCAGGATTAGCTAACCCAGTATCTTTGGTAAAAAAGTAAACATTATTCTGTTTAAAACAATAGTATTATTAAGGTGTTGAATTATTTCAACACCTTATTTTTGCTGATTATGAAAAGTCAAATTACAACTATAAATAATATCACCCTATTTCTTTTTACTTTAGTTCTGTTTGCTTGCGGAGGTTCTACTCCAGAAAAGCTTGCAGAAGTAACTAAAGAAATCATTCCTGAATACAAACCAACCATGGAGTATGGAATTAATCTAGATTCATTTATTGTACATAAAGAAGTTATTAAAGCGAATCAGTTTTTAGCCAATATTTTATTAAAACACCATATCCCCTATGTTTATATAGATAAATTAGCTAAACAATCTGACTCTATTTTTAATGTTAGAAAAATGGCTGCAGGAAAAAACTACACCATTCTCTGCAAAAAGGATTCTATAGAAAAAGCACAATACTTTATTTATGAACCCAATTCAATTGACTATATCGTTTACGATATGCGAGATTCTATAGTTATTTTTAAAGGGGAACGAGAAGTTATTACCAAAATCAATACTGCTTCAGGAACTATAAAATCATCGCTTTACCAGACTTTAGCAGATGCAAATGTTAGCCCTGTTTTAGCTATAGAAATGGCTGATGTATTTGCCTGGACTATAGATTTTTATCGCATCCAAAAGGGAGATTGGTTTAAAGTAGTTTATGAAGAAAAATTTGTTGAAGGAAAATCAATCGGAATTGGAAAAGTTTTAGCGTCAAATTTTAATCACTACAATAAAGATTTCTTTGCTTGTTATTTTGTTCAAGATAGTGTTGGTGATTATTTTGATACTGAAGCCAATAGTTTAAGAAGAGCATTTTTAAAATCTCCTCTTAAGTTTGGAAGGTTAACTTCCGGGTTTACAATGAGACGATTTCATCCTGTACAAAAAAGAAACAAACCACATCTTGGAACTGATTACGCAGCAGCAACAGGAACACCAATTATGGCAACTGGTGATGGAGTTGTAATTGCTTCAGCTTACTCAAAGTATAACGGAAATTTTGTAAAAGTAAAACACAACAGTACTTATACTACTCAATATTTGCACATGAGTAAGCGTGGTGTAAAGGTTGGACAACATGTATCGCAAAGTGATGTTATTGGATATGTTGGGAGTACAGGTTTAGCAACAGGACCTCATGTTTGTTATCGATTTTGGAAAAATGGAAGCCAAACCAATCATTTAAAAGAAGACTTCCCTCCTTCAGAGCCAGTTAATCCAGAACATTTAAAACGATTTAAAAAAGAACTCAACAACTATAAATCTAAAGTTGATTCAATCGTTTTAAAGCAAGTAGATTTTTCATAAAAACATAGAGCTTTAGAGTTTAGATTGGCCACGATATAGATAAAAAAAATTATTGGCTGGAAAAAAGGGCAGAATTTAAACCAATAAAGTAATTCTACTTCTTAACCATTTTAACAAAAATCTCTCGCCCCATTCTTGTTTCTATAGAGTTGTAAGCTGGATCCATAACTTGAACATCAAATAACGAAGTAAAATAAGTTTTATACTCTGTAACACTTCCCCCAAAAGGCGGATGATCTTCGTTTAAAGGTGCATCAAACATTAACCCTACAATTTTCCCATTTGGTTTTAATAATTTATGAGCCTGCACTGCATACTTTTGCCTTAGTTTTTTATCTATTGCACAAAAAAATGTTTGCTCCACAATTATATCAAACCGTCCATTCAACTCAAAAAAATTTGATTTTATAATATGGGGTTTTGGAAACCCAAACACTCTTTCTTTAAACTTTGAAATTACTGTAGGAGCAATATCAATTACCACTACATTTCTAAACCCTAAATTATGAAGGTATTCTGCTTCATAAGAATTTCCTGCACCAGGAATTAAAATAGAGATTGATTTATCTTCTAATTGATCAAAATATGCCTTTAAGGGTGTTGTTATTTCTCCAACATCCCAACCAATATCATCATTTTGATACCTTTCATCCCAAAACTCTTTTGTTAACTCCATCCTTTTATTTTTTCTTATAAAACAATAACGAAAGTATTAAAAATAACCAAAGGACTCTATCTAATAACACATCAAACCAATCCATAAATTACATTCCTAAGGCACCACAAAAATCGATTTTAATTTGCTTCAGATATACATCCCTGTTATAAGTTAAGCTAAACCTAATTATTAAAAAGGCCAATAATCTAAGTTGCAAAAAAAACTATTTCAACTTTGGGTTATTATGATGCCTTTCCTTATCACGTTTAGCTTTTTTCTCTAAACTCTTTTGCAACGCATCAGTTAAATCTACACCTGTTTGGTTTGCTAAACAAATTAACACAAACAACACATCAGCCATTTCTTCTCCTAAGTCTTTTTTCTTATCGCTCTCTTTTTCTGATTGTTCACCATACCTTCTGGCAATAATTCGAGCAACTTCCCCTACTTCTTCAGTAAGCATTGCCATATTGGTTAACTCATTAAAGTAACGAACTCCATTTTCCTTAATCCATTCGTCAACTGCTTGTTGTGCTTCTTCTATTGTCATAATTTTTTGTTTAAAATCATTTTGTTTTCAATACAATTCGCTTTCAGCGAATCACTCAAACTGACAATGATTTTATTTAATGTAAAAATAAAGATTTAAAAGAAATTCTTATTTTTAAGTTCTTGAATTTGCCAAATGTATCGACAGACTCAACAGAACAAATTAAACGATGCGCCTCGAAAAAAAATATTTTCCCTATTATATCATTACATTGGTTATAATGATTCTAGTTGTTGGTTATTTCTCTACGAAAGAAAAGAAAAAACAACAAAAAAAACTATGTTGGGTTAACATTCAAAATCAAATAAATTCGGTTAATGACTTAGATTCTTTAGTAGATTTTGAAATTATAGAGTTTCAAATTTTAGTAGAGCAAAGCTTAATGGTAAGAGCTGAAATGCTGAAAATTGCGAAAGAAATTAGCCAAAATCCAGATAAGCCTATTGGCTCTAAAAATTTAGAATTCTTAAAAGAAAATACACAGTTGTGCCTAGATTTAAGGGATAAACTTTATGCTGTAACTAATCGCTACGAATGTGCTTTAGATGCTACTAAAGAAGAATTAGAAAAAGAACAAATCCCTGAAGTAATAAGAACAAAAGCAGTAATGCTTTCAGTTGCTGCTGCACTTACACTATATGATAATTATATGATGGGTGCATTGCTATTTGAAAATGATAAACGTCTTAGAAGGTTGTTAAATGACCCTGATAAAGGTTTTGGAATTTCTGCTAATGAATTATTAGAGATCACCTTAGCTGCTAATTCTATGAGTAAACAAAAACGGATTCAAGAAGGTATTCGGTTTTTTGAAGAAAAAAAAGAATTATTTACTGATTTAAAAGATGATGATTTATCTTATTTAAGACTATTGATTTATTCGAGTCCATCGTACAATCATTTAAAGAATATCGGAACAGCAGGAATGTTAAAAAAGAAATTTAAAATGTTTGGTAAAATTTCTCGTGATGTGGTCGCAGAATTACGTGATGATGGTTTTGATGGGGTAAGTAAATTTTTTGGAAATTCTGTAGGCCTAATTGAATCACGTAAAGGGAAACTATACGGTAAAGAAGTTATTAGAAAAGAATTACTAGCACAACTACAACCGCTTGATATTATTTTAGAAAAAACACCTTTCAGATTAACTGATAAATTAATTCCTGGTCATTTTGGCCATGTAGCTATTTGGGTTGGAAATCAAAAAGAATTAAAAGAAAAAGGATTGTGGGAGCATGAAGTTATTCAACCTCATCATCATAAAATTACTCCTAAAGGAAATGATGAAGACTCTAAGAATGGCTATTGTATTGTTGAAGCTTTACGCGAAGGTGTTAAACTAAGCTCTTTAGAAGAGTTTATGAATATTGATGATATTGCTATTCTAAGGCCTATTTTTAAAGATAATGTAACTGAAAAAGAAAAGGAATCTTTACTGCTTGCTTTTAGACAAATAGGTAAAGAATATGATTTTAATTTTGATGTAAATACTACCGAAAAAATAGTTTGCTCTGAGTTGGCTTATGTCTGTTTTCCGCAAATAGATTGGCCCACAGAGAAAACTGTAGGTAGACATACTATTAGCCCAGATAATGTTGCAAATCTTTGTTGGAACAATGTCCCTTTGCAATTAATTACTTTTTACCATGATGGTAAAAAAGTAGATAAAGACAATCAATTAAATGTGTTAAAGATTTTGATGACAGAAGAGTAAATTAATCCTCAACAATCAATTTATAACCAATTCCTCTAATATTCTTCAATTTAATTGAAGAATCACTTTCTAATTTTTTTCTGAGTTTAGAAATATATACATCTAGCGTTCTGCCTACATAATCTCCTTCATCTCCCCATACTTTATTCAGCAGCGTTTCTTTATTTACAGTTTCATTAACAGATGCATACAACAAACTCAACAACTCATTTTCCTTACTTGTTAATTCAATGGTTTTTTCCTGCCGAATAAGGGTCATCTTTTGAGCATCAAATAAATATTCCCCTATTTTAATTTTATCCTTATCTAGCCTTGATTTTTTCCTTTTAAGAAAAAATAGCCCTATAAAAAAAACAGGGACAATTAGATATATATATACAAAACCATTTAATGAACCTTGTTCAGGTCTAATAAACTGAATAATTACTTCATAACAAGATTCTGGCTGCGCTCTCTCTTTGCAGGCTAGTTCCTCTAAAAAAGGTGTTGGAGCAAAAACATCAACCTCATAGCTATAAACCACCTCACCTGTCGCACATTTTTCAACTTTCACTAAATAATTTTCTTTAAACTGAGCTCTTTTTAAAGTAGTGTCAATTATAACAGCCAACTCTTCGGGTGGAAACCCGAATTCTGTAGCAAATTGAATTCTGTATTGACTCCCTTCTTTTATAATTGGTTTAACCAAAGAAACGGTATCTCCTGAAGATAGTAAAATTTCATGCCCAATTTTTCGCATAATTACCTCTTCATGATCCTGTTGTAATTCAAAATCATTTTTTTCACATCCTTCAACTGCGAAAAAAAATAGTATTCCAACAAATACGAGCCTCCATTTTTTCATGTTGTAAATTTATAGTTTTTGTTTTTGCTGAATACTCTTTTACAATGGTTTTACATTAATTTACAGTCTGTTTACGCTAAAAAAGACAATTCAGTGTTAGATTTGTTCTATCATTTAATCTTAAAAATTAATTTGTTATGAAAAAAAAGATGATACTTTTTAGTACAATAATCGCAATTATTGGTTTTACTGCTTTTGGATTTATCAATAAATCAGAAAATGTTGAATTAAGAAATTCTAACACAAATCCTGTTACCGTAGCACCATCTGATTCGGTCAAAACTTATTTTGAGCTAGAAATTTCTAACTTAAAAAAAGCTCCTGTAAAACAGAAAATATCTTATATGGTTAGAGGCTTTACCAAGCAAGGATTTTATAGACCTATAACTCAAGAAAAAATAAAAAAAGCTAAATCCCTTAGCGATATTATTGAAAATTATCCTTCTAGTTGGATTTCTGATTATAACTCTGTTATTATTACAGCGACTATAAATGGTAAAGAATATGAAGCAAAAGGTTTAGATGCAACGTTAACCAGCAAACAAAAAGAGCTTTTTAATTCAGCCAGTATTTCTTCTAATATCCTTATCAATGTTCATTATCAAAAGAAAAATTATAACGACCAAATTCAAAACCGACAAATGAATGTATCTTTAATTGTTACCCCTAAAATAGAAGCAGAGTATATTAATGGTTATGAGCAAATGATTACTTATTTTGAAAAAAATAGTATGAATAAAATTCAAGCTAAAAATTTTAAACTTTTACCTCAAGCATCTATCTCTTTTACAATTAATAAGAATGGAAACCCCGAAAGCATTCTAATAGATAGCTCTTATGGTGATACAGAAATAGATAACATGTTAGTTAAACTGGTTCAATCAATGCCTAAATGGAATCCCGCAAAAAATGCAAAAGGATTAACTGTTAAACAAAAGTTTGTATTAGATATTGGCCCTGATGGTTGTTAAAATACTATTTCATTAAATGTGACTTAGAAGAATTTTTCCAGCCAGCTTGAGATTCATAATCCACATAGTAAATTTTTAAATCTGCTTGAGATTCATACTTTACATAATAGATTTTCTTGTCTGCCTGGCTTTCGTACTTTACATTAAACCATTTACCATCTTTTTTTGCTTGTGATTCATATTTTACATGATAAACCTTTAAATCGCATTGCGATTCATACTTTACAATGTAAACTTTAACATCTGCTTGGCTTTCGTATTTTACGGTATACACTTTTTGAGCTTTAACAGTATTAATTGAAAATCCAAAAGCAATTGATAGAATTATAATAGGGATTAGTTTTTTCATAGTTGTAATTTTTTTAATTTGACCAAAGTTGGTGCAAAAATCAAGCCTCTTTTTTAATAAATCGATTAATATTTACCTCACTTGGAAGTGGCTCATTTTTGAGCATTAAATGTACCATTTTATTTGCAAAATAAGGAGCTAACATTACCCCCTTTGTTCCCATTCCATTAAACACTGCTAATTGTTTCTCTTTTGGATGGATCCCTAACAGAGGTCTTCTATCAGAAACTGTTGGACGAACACCAGCCTTATGAGAGATAATTTCTATATCATCATCAATAAAGCGTGCAGCTCTTTTTAACAATTGTTCTTTTCCTTCTTGGGTGGGAACTTCATCCAACTCGTCCCAATTATAAGTTGCTCCTAATTTATAATTATCCTCATAAGGAAGGACAAAAACACCTTTATTAATGGCATGCTTTAATTCTAAATTTTTAAACTTTACCGTTAACACTTCTCCTTTGGTTAATTTAAATGGTAACCAGTCAAAATAAGGATTGTGGGTACATTGATATCCTTCGCAAAAAATAATTTTTTTAGCTCGATAACCATTCCAAACTACACCATTTTCAATTAATTCAATTTTACTGTAATCAAATTTTTGGTTGAGATAAGCATTATTATCAATCAAATAGTTTTTAAATTTAGACAACCAACTTGCTGTTTTTAAAAATCCTGACTGTAAGGTTTTAGCAGCACCAAAAGGATAAGTTAAATGTGTTGCATCAAAAGGGAATTCTGTTTTATCATTTATCCAATCAAACAAATGAGGTTCATTGCTTTTTTGTTTCCAAAACTGTTGCTCTTTTTCATCCACAAACAATTTATATAATGGAACATCAAAATAAAACTGCTCATTTAATAATGTTTCTTGATTTTGATAGAATGCTTTAGCAAAAGGTAAAACCTCATCTATCATCCAACTTTTAGTCAATCGTTTAAAAACTACAGGATTACATAACCCTGCAGCTACCCTAGAAGAACTTGATTGAGCTTCTTCATCAATTACCAAAACTTTTTGCTTTTTCTGCATTAACGAATAAGCCAATACAGAACCTGCCAACCCTTGTCCAACAATTATAAAATCGTATCGATTTTGATTGTTGTCAGAAACTTTTTTCTGTTTGCTTGCTTGTATATTATCTACTCTATCCAAGAATAATTTTAATAATTAAACTGATTTTCAAACAAAAATAATCATTCGTTTTATGGAATTTAAGAATTACTTACATCTACCTATCAAAAAATAAGTCTCACTAAAAATTATAATTATGAAAACAATAAAAAAAGCAACACAAACACTACCTATTTTGTTAGTATTTATTTTACTATCCTCATTTAATGGATTAATAGCTCAAAATGCTACCGGAACTTTAAAAGGCGAAATCATCGATGCATCAAATGGAGACCCTTTGCCTTTTGCTAATGTAACTTTATTTAAATCAAACACTCAAGTATCAGGAACTACTACCGATTTTGATGGGAAATATATTTTTACAAATATTAAGCCTGGAAAATATAAAATTCAAGTTGCTTATGTTGGATATAAGCTTGAAAAAATTGAAAACATTATTGTTTCCGCAGGAAAAAATACGGTTAAAAATATAACGCTTAGCGCCTCAGCAGAGAACTTAGAAGAATTTACGATTATTACCAATGAAATTCCTTTGATTAGTAAAGATGAAGTTTCTTCTGAAACAACAATTACAGTTCAAGACATTAAAAACATGCCTAGCCGTTCAGTAGCTTCAATTTCTTCAAAAAGAAAATACAGAAAGCAAAAAAACAGAAATAAATCTTATGGCTATTTATCTGCTCCTATAGAATCTCGAAGAGATAATTTTAACACAGAAGGGTATGCTCATAATCCAGAAAATAATTTTAAAATGGCAAAAGCTACACCACTTTCTACTTTTTCTATTGATGTTGATGCAGCTTCGTATTCTAATATGAGAAGGTTTATTAATAGCGGTCAAAACCCGCCAATTGATGCAGTAAGAATTGAAGAAATGATTAATTATTTTAATTATGATTATCCTCAACCAAAAGACGAGGCTCCTTTTTCGATAACTACAGAAATGAGTGATTGTCCGTGGAACACAAAACACAAATTAGTACATATCGGAATACAAGGAGAAAAAATTGAAATGGAAAATCTTCCTTCAAGCAATATCGTTTTTTTATTAGATGTTTCTGGTTCTATGAGCTCTCCAAATAAATTGCCTTTATTAAAAAAATCATTCGGATTATTAATTAAAAACCTTACTGAAAACGACAAGGTTGCAATAGTTGTTTATGCTGGTGCTGCTGGTTTAGTATTAGAATCTACTCCTGGAAATGAAAAAGAAAAAATAATGAATGCATTAAACAACTTAAATGCTGGAGGCTCTACAGCTGGTGGTGCAGGAATAAAATTAGCATATAAAGTTGCCATAGAAAATTTCATAAAAGAAGGAAACAACAGAGTTATTTTAGCTACTGATGGTGATTTTAATATTGGAGCAAGTAGTGATGGTGAAATGACTAGATTGATTGAAAAGAAAAGAGAATCTGGTGTATTTTTAACCTGTTTAGGTTTTGGAATGGGGAATTACAAAGATTCTAAAATGGAAACTTTAGCTGATAAAGGAAACGGGAATTACGCTTACATTGATAACATTTTAGAAGCTAAAAAAGTGTTGGTTACCGAAATGGGAGGAACAATGCACACCATTGCTAAAGATGTTAAAATTCAAGTAGAATTTAATCCTAACAAAATAGCTTCTTATAAATTAATTGGCTACGAAAACAGACTATTAAATGATGAAGACTTTAATGATGATACAAAAGATGCTGGAGAGCTAGGGTCTGGGCATACTGTTACAGCTTTATACGAGGTGGTTTTAAAAGGCAGCTCTGAAGAAATAGCAAGTGTAGATCCTTTAAGATACCAAAAAAATGAAATTGAAAAAACTTCTAACAACAACGAAATATTAACTGTAAAATTTAGATACAAAGCTCCTCAAGGAAAAAAGAGTAAACTAATTGTAAGGCATTTAAAAGGCAAATTAGTTCCTTTTGCAAAGAGTTCTAATAACTTTAAGTTTTCAGCTGCTGTTGCTGAGTTTGGGTTGTTGTTAAGAAATTCTAAACATAAAGTAAATGCTTCTTATACACAAGTTATAAAACTAGCTAAAAGCAGTAAAGGGAAAGACGATAATGGCTATAGAGCAGAGTTTATAAGGTTGGTAGAAATGAGTGAGATGCAAGCAAGTGCGTTACTGATAGAAAAATAGTACATCAATAACCACAACACTTACCAATCTGCACCCTCGTTTATCGAGGGTGCTTTTTTATTTAGAAAAGAACAAGATTCCGATACTTCAATCGAAATCACAATTGTTTTGGTTTATATTTGCACTATGGCTGAAGAACTTCTCATTACTAACAATCTTACAAAAGAAGAAAAATACAAAGAATTGTACCCTCAAATTTTTGCATTAATTCAAGGAGAAGACGATTTAATAGCCAGTTTGGCAAATATTATGTCAGCATTAAAATATGGGTTTGAATGGCTATGGGTTGGAGTTTACTTTGTAAAAGGTAACGAATTGGTTTTAGGACCATTTCAAGGCCCAATTGCATGTACACGAATACAATTAGGAAGAGGAGTAAGTGGAACAGCATGGCACAAAAATGAAATTATTATTGTTCCTGACGTAAATGAATTTCCAGATCATATTATTTGTAATGCCGCATCTAAATCTGAAATTGTTTTACCCATTTTAAATAAAGATGGTAATGTTGCGTTAATACTTGATGTTGATAGCGATAAGCTTAACGATTTTGATGAAGTAGATGAAAAATATTTATCTAAAATTGTTCAAATTATAGAACCTCTTCTTTGAATCTAAAACAAATCATACCTTTTATTATAAGTGCAATAATTTTATTTTCTTGTGCTCAGATTAAACCATTAACTGGTGGAGAAAAAGACGTAGCTATACCAAAAGAAATTGAAAGCTCTCCCTTAAATGGTTCTGTTGCTTTTAATGATGAAACAATCGTAATTGAATTTGACGAATATATTAGGCTAACTAATGTTTCTAGCCAGTTAATTGTATCGCCTTTAATGGAAACTCCTCCTGAAATTAGCATCAAAGGAAAAAAATTAGTCATTAAGCTTAAAAGTAAATTGGCACCAAATACTACTTACAGTTTAAATTTTGGAAACGCTATTTCTGACATTACCGAAAACAACATTTTTCCCAATTATAAATATATTTTTTCTACTGGAAATTATATTGATTCTCTTAGCTATTCTGGAACCGTAATCAATGCTTTTGACCAATCTGCAAAAGAAAATATTTACGTATTGCTTTATGATCAGTTTGAAGATTCGATTCCTTTAAAAGAATTACCGAGATATGTCGCATTAACTGATAAAGAAGGAAAGTTTTCGATTACTAATATTGCAAATGGTAAGTACAAATTTTTTGCAATTAACGATATTAATAGTAATTATTTATTCGATTTGCCTAACGAAGAAATAGGCTTTCAAAATGAAATTATCTTCCTTGATTCATCGAGTTCAAATAATATAATTTACTTATTTAAAGAAAAAGGTGGTTTGCAATTTATTGATAAAATAAAAAATAAGCTTTATGGAAAAATTGATATTGTATTGAATCAACCAACTAAAAACCTAATCATAACCCCTTTAAATAAAGTCTTTAATGAGGAAATTGAGAGCTGGAGTCTAATAGAAAAAAACGAAAATGGAGATAGTTTAACAATATGGTTAACACCTGATTTAGATCTCGAAAACTTGGTATTAGAATTAAAAGATAATGCTAAAATTATTGACACTATCGATATTGAAATTATTGATAGAAGTAAATTAATAGATACTTCTTTACACATGACTACAAACATCACAAGCAACTTTGATTTAAATAAAAGTATTATATTAAGTATTAATACACCATTTACCGAATACAGCTCTAATAGCGTTATGTTGTATGAAGATAGTGTTTTAATTACTACATCATTTTTTACAGATATTGGATTAAGAAAATTTGAATTGGCGTATGATTTTAAAGAAAATACTAGCTACCAGCTCTCCATTCCTTCAAACACTTTTAAAGATATTTATGGTTTAGAAAATGATACTGTTAAAATTGATTTTAAAACCAAAAAAGAATCTGATTATGGAATTATTAACTTAACCCTAAACCCTAATTTTAAAGAAAAATACATTCTACAACTTTATAAAAAAGATAAATTAGTCAACGAAAGTTATTTTTCTAACAAAAAAAATAAACAATATAAATACTTACAACCTGGAGCTTATTCTTTAAAGTTAATTGTTGATAATAATGGTGATGGCAACTGGAATACTGGTAATTACTTAGAAGGGTTACAACCCGAAAAAGTAATTTATTATGAGAAAGAAATTAATATCAGAGCAAACTGGGACAATGATATTATTTGGACAATCAAAGAGTAAACTCATCACCATCTAAACTCACTGGGAATTTTTCTCTAAAATCATTCAATTCATCTAAAGATAAATTCACTGTTTCTATGCAATTTTCATTTTCTGGTAAATTAGAAATTGGCTCACCTTTAGGGTTTATAACTGTCGAGTTACCTGAATAACTATTGCTGGTTCCATCTTCTCCAACTCTATTTGCACCAACAACATAACATTGATTTTCTATCGCTCTTGCTTCTAGTAATTTACTCCATGGTGCTTTTCTAACAGCTGGCCAGTTAGCAATGTAAATTAAAATGTCGTAAGCATTCAAATTTTGCACCTTGTTGTTTGTTATTTGCTGTTTGTTTTCTATCAACTGATAACTGTCAACTGATAACTCTTTATTCCTTGCCCAAACAGGAAATCTCAAATCGTAACAAACCAACGGACAAATTTTCCAACCTTTATAATCAATAATTAAGCGCTTACTTCCTGCTGTAAAACACTTGTGCTCTCCAGCCATTCTAAACAAATGTCTTTTATCATAAGAATACAAAATACCATCTGGCTGTATCCATATTAAACGATTAAAATACTGCTCATTTTCCTCAATAATTAAACTCCCAACAATTACAGCATCATGTTTTTTCGCTTGCTCTTTCATCCAAACAATCGTTTTACCTTCCATCGTTTCCGCTAGTTTTTCCGATTCCATAGAAAAGCCTGTGTTAAACATTTCTGGTAATACAATTACATCTGTAGTTTTAGAAATTGCATCAATTTTTCCTGAAAACATGATCAAATTTTCAGCTACATTTTCCCAATGTAATTCAGATTGTATAATGGTTATCTTTAAATTCATAATTTAAAATTACTCCACAAAAAACAAATCATCAAACGGAGAATTTATAGGAGCTCCCATATTTACTGGTGCATTCCACTTGTTTTTACGTTCATTCCAAGTTGCTTTACAAATATCATAACCACCCATACTTCCATGTTTTGTCGAGCAAAAATAAAGTGTTTTCCCATCTTCTGTAAGGTAAGGATAATCCTCATCGCCTTTTGTATTTATCAAATCCCCTAAATTAATCGGATCTGTCCACGTTTTATTTGGCAACTTTCGCATAATAAAAATGTCTTTACCGTTTGCTCCATCCATACCGTAACTCGAATAATAAATTAATGATTTAGAGCTATTTAAATACATAGTAGGCTTAAAGTTTTCTTTTCTGTCTTTTACACTAACCATATCATCTGGAGCTAGTAAAAATTTAGACCGTAATTCTAACGAATTATAAATGGTATGTAAATGCTCTTTTTTAAACTCTTTTTTAGAGATCACCTCTATTGGCTTCGGCTCGTTCACTAATTTTTTTCCGAATTTTGAAAGCTTAATATCAACTTCAATACTTTTATTTGCTATTTCCTTTTCGGAAGCAAACTGTTTATATTTTTCATAAGCTTTTACAGCTCGCTGAAAACGGTAGGCATAATGATTCGTTTTACCTAGCATATAATAAACTTCATAAGGCGTATTTTTATCTGTACCTGCTTTTTCTAGATGTACTAATGTTTTTTCATATTCTTTAGAAACATTAAAAAGTGCTTTCCCATAATAATAACTCTGTTTACTATTTAAACTAGTAACAGCTGCAATTTTTTCAAATTGTTTTGCAGATTTTAAATACTGTTTATTTACAAAAAACTGTTCTGCACTAGCTATAATTTGCAGTTGTTCAGTACTTAGTTTTCTACTTTCTGCTAATATTTCTGTTAATTTTTTTCTGGTTTTTTCTTCCTTTTTTTCTACTTCAAAATCTTTTTTTGATAACTTGTATTCAGGAGCATTATCTGCTTCTTGCTTAGTAAAAAAATTATCTACCTTTAATATTTCAAATGCATCCTCTTTTTTTAATCGAATATTTTGTCTTAAAGCAAAAATTTCTGTTTGTTCAGGAACCGTAATAAATGCCGTATGTTCTTTAAAACCATCACACTCTAAAATATATTCATACTTAATCCCAGGCATTAATGCCATTAAAAAATTACCATTATTTACATTTGTATTATAAATCCCTACTATTTCTTGATTATTGGTATTATAAACTGCAATAGAAGCTGTATAATTGGGAATAGAATCAGTTGTCATAAAATGACCTTTAATAATAGTCAATGGTAAAGGTGGTTTTGGCATTTCAATTTCATAAAAATTATAACCTCCTGTTGGACTTCTTCTATTAGATGAAAAATAGGCCATTTTTCCTGTTAAATCCGGCATAAATAAAATATCATCATAAGGTGAATTAATTGGATATCCTACATTTTTAGGTTTCCCCCAAGGAGAAGTTGTTGATTTTCTAGTGGACACAAAAATATCATACCCTCCAATACTGCTATGCCCTTTGGATGAAAAATACAATGTCCGCCCGTTTAATGAAACATAAGCATATTCTTCATCATAAGGTGTATTAATGTTCTCTCCTAAGGGTTTTGGAATACCCCATTTATCGCCTCCAATTAACATATTTGCATATAAATCCTTTCCATTTTCATCATTTAACCCATAACTCGTTTGAATCATCTCATTTCGCTCAGTTTTAAACATTAACAATTTTGCTTTTTTCTTTTCATCTACTGGAGAAATAAAAAACTTTGTTTTTTTCATCAGCTTATCAGCAACCAATGCCGATGGATATCCCTTTGGTAATTTCTCTATAAAAAGAGGCGTTTTATTTACAATTCTCATGTCTAACTGCTCTCCCATTAACTTTTTTCCATTAATACAGTTTTCAATTAACCGGTTGATATTTAAATCTTTCACCTCTTTTTCTGATGCCTTCGATTTAAATTTTTCGTAAGCAACTTGAGCATTAGAAAAATCAGCCCATAAATGATATGATTTTGCCATTAAATAATAAACATCGTAAGGTGTTTCTATAGCTGTTGCAGCCTTTTTTAAGAAAGGAAGTGCTTTTAATTTGTTTTGATTGGTATAAAATAAAGCAACTCCTTTTCTGTAATTATAAACAGGATCATCCCCATCTAATTTTAATAACTGAGAATAAATACTAATTGCTATTTGATACTCTTTTTTTAAAAATGCCTTTTCTGCTAATTCAGGTTTTTTACTTTCTGCCTCAGCATGTGATTTTATCAATTCATCAATATTTCCGAAATCAGTTTCTTTTAATTTCCTTCTATCTAATTTCTCTATAGATTCTCCTTCTTCTGCTTGATACAATTCTACACTGTGGCTTTCTTCTTCATCTTCATTATAAACCGTTAATAAGAATAATGTCGGTTCTTTTTCTTCCTCTATCCATGTATTTAAACTCAAGCTTACATTTTCATCACCCATTTTTAAGCTGATTTTTTGTGTAGAAACATCTTCCAATACATTTGTACTTGCAAAACTTGGTACTTCAACTATTTTTTTAATCGGAGCATAACCGTAAGTATTTACAACAAACTCATACTTAACATTTGGTGCTAAAATAACAAGATAATTTCCTGTAACAGGATTCGTGTTATATATCCCTACCAATTCATCATTAGAGATATTATAAACAGAAATTTCAGCTTTCCGCATGTGCTTAAAACCTTCTACCTCAAAATTTCCTTTTATTAAACAAGATGAAATACCGCTGTGATTGGTTCGAGCTTTATACATCGTATATTCTCCCTTCTCATTACTTCGATTAGAAACAAAATAATACACATCACTTTTAGTTGTATCTTTTCTGAGAATTAACGATGCAGAAACATTTTTGCTCCCCAAACAAAAAATAAAAAATAAGCTATAAACGAGTAGTTTCTTCATTTCTAAAATCTAAAATAGAAAAAAGGAACGAGAAAATACGAATAAAGATATTAACAGCTATATCGAATTTATTATTTCTGCCGCTTTATGTAAGGTCTCTTCTTTCTTTGCCACACAAAAACGTAATATTTTTTCATCTACTTTTTGATGATAAAAAACAGAAACAGGAATAGAGGCAATTTTATGTTTTTCGGTTAATTCAATCGCAAAATCTGTATCAGAAGCATCCGTAACTCCTTTATAACTTAACAATTGGAAATACGTTCCTGATGATGGTAATACTTCAAACCTAGAATCTTTTACCAAAGAGGTAAACAAATCTCTTTTTTCTTGATAAAATGAATTTAAACTTAAATAATTTTCTTCATTTTTTAAGTACTCTGCTAACCCATATTGAACTGGAGTATTTGCCGAAAAAACAATAAACTGATGCGCTTTTCTAAACTCAACCATCAAATTTTTTGGGGCCAAACAATAACCCATTTTCCATCCTGTATTATGAAATGTTTTCCCAAATGATGACACAATAAATGAACGTTCAGCTAATCCTGGATATTTAGACACACTTTGATGTTGTTTCCCATCAAAAATAATGTGTTCATACACTTCATCACTAATTAAAACAATATCAGTATCTGAAACTATTTTCTCCAACGCTAACATATCCTCCTCTTCCAAAACAGTTCCTGTAGGATTGTGAGGGGTATTAATGATAATCATTTTGGTACGTTGGGTAATCAGTTTTTTTACAACCTCCCAATCTACTTTATAGTTTGGAGCATGCATTTGAAGAAACACCGTTTTACCTCCGTTTAATTCTATTGCTGGCTCATAACAATCGTAAGCTGGAGTGAAAATTATCACTTCGTCTCCCTCTCTAATTGTTGCTGCTATTGCTGTATAAATTGCTTGAGTTGCACCTGCTGTAATTGTGATTTCTGATTCTGGATGATAAATTGCACCATAAAGGTTTTCTGTTTTTATAGAAATTTGTTCTCTTAAAGATAAGATACCTGGCATTGGAGCATATTGATTTAGCCCTTTTTTCATCGCATTATTAACCAAACTTATTAATTCGGCTGAACTTTCAAAATCGGGAAAGCCTTGCGAAAGGTTTATTGCATTATTTTTATGAGCCAACTGGCTCATTACTGTAAAAATCGTAGTTCCTACTTGTGGTAATTTCGATTTTATAGAACTCGGGTAGTTAGGCATCTTAATTTTAAAAGGTGACAAATGTAAAGAAACTCTTTTAGTGAAAAGCAACTATTTAGACGAATAACAAGATTCTTAATATTTAAACCTTAAAACAATCCTTTTTCTTTTGTCTTTTCGTAATCCTCATCTACCAATAAACTATCTCCTTCTGCTGCCTCAACTGCTAAAACATCACAACGTTCGTTGTAAATATTTCCTGCATGGCCTTTTACCCAATTAAATTTAATGTTATGTTGGGGATAAATTAATAAAAATCGTTTCCACAAATCAATGTTTTTTTTTCCTTTAAATCCTTTTTTCTGCCATCCAAATACCCACCCTTTTTCAACAGAATCTACCACATATTTTGAATCAGAAAAAATTTGAACATCAGCTTTATTTTTAATCGTTTCTAAAGCTACTATTACACTTAATAATTCCATTCGGTTATTTGTAGTTAAACGAAAACCTTCCGAAAGCTCCTTCTTGTGCTTACCACTCATCATTACAACACCATAGCCGCCATTCCCAGGATTTCCTTTTGCTGCGCCATCTGTATAGATTGTGATTTTTGCCATTCTAAATTCCAAAATTAGTTCTGAAGAGCTTTACAGCTATCGCCAATAAAATTACTCCAAAAACTTTACGCAATACAGAAATCCCTCCTTTCCCTAAAACCTTTTCAATTTTTACAGATAATTTAAGAACGGCATAAACTAAAATCATATTTAATAATACTGCTACAATTATGTTTTGGACTGCATATTCTGCACGTAAAGAAAGTAAAGCAGTCATTGTTCCTGCACCTGCAATTAAAGGGAAAGCTATTGGAACTATTGAAGCCGTTTCTGGAGCATCATCTTTATACAACCTTATTCCTAAAATCATTTCCAACGCTAAAAAAAATAAGATAAATGCCCCTGCTATAGCAAACGAACTAACATCAATTCCAATTAAATTCAAAATAGATTCTCCCACAAAAAGAAAAACAATCATAATTACTAACGCTACAATACTTGCTTTTTCAGATTGGATATGGCCAACCTTTTGTCTTAAATCAATAATGATAGGCACAGAACCAATAATATCAATTACTGCAAATAAAATCATAGATGCAGTTACAATCTCTTTTACATCAAAAAACATAACATTAATTTTTTAAATTTCAGCCGGCAAACGTAGTTAAATAATCTATTCTAAAATTAAAAAAACGAACTATTTTGAAAAATTTTTAACTATCTGGTTTCCAGTAATTAAAAATAGGTTTTTTAACCTAACAAAACATCAAAATCTAAAACTAATAGTTAAGCCTATTTTTTTTACTTTTACTTTTCTATTGGAAACGGTAATTATGAAACAAACACGATAAAGTTTTCTAATTAAAAGAAAAATTTATATTAGCGAGTTACATATAACATACTTTAAGTAATATAATAAATACATGCAAGAAAAATTTAATCAGCTTGAGTCTAAAATAGAAGATGCTAAATTAGGTGGTGGAGAAAAAAGAATTGAAGCGCAACACAAAAAAGGGAAATTAACTGCCCGGGAGCGGATTCATTTTTTAGTAGATGAAGGAACTTTTCAAGAAATGGGAATGTTGGTAACACATAATTCTACCAATTTCGGATTAGAGAAAACCAAATTTTTAGGTGACGGTGTTGTTACTGGCTATGGGAACATCAACGGCAGATTGGTTTATGTTTTCTCTCAAGATTTTACCGTTTTAGGAGGTTCATTAGCAGAAGCTCACGCTGAAAAGATTTGTAAAGTAATGGATATGGCCATGAAAAATGGTGCACCAGTTATTGGATTAAACGATTCTGGTGGAGCTCGTATTCAAGAAGGTGTTGTAAGTTTGGGTGGTTATGCTGATATTTTTTACAAAAACACATTAGCAAGCGGAGTTGTACCTCAACTTTCTGCTATAATGGGGCCTTGTGCTGGTGGAGCCGTTTATTCTCCAGCTTTAACGGATTTTATTATGATGGTAGAAAACACTTCTTATATGTTTGTTACGGGTCAAATGTTGTAAAAACAGTAACACATGAAGAGGTTAGTGCTGAAGATTTAGGAGGTGCATCTGCACATTCAAGCAAATCGGGAGTAACACACTTAACCTATACTAACGAAATAGAATGCATCAACGGAATTAAAGATATGCTTTCTTACATGCCTCAAAATTGCGAAGAAGACGCTCCTTCTATTCCTTATGAAATAGGTAATGAAAGTAGAGAAGAATTAAATACCATTATTCCTGATAACCCGAATCAACCTTACGACATTAAAGAAGTAATCGAGCAAACAATAGATAAGGGTAGTTTTTATGAAATACATAAAGATTTTGCAGAAAATATTGTTGTAGGTTTTGCACGTTTAGCAGGAAAATCAATTGGAATTGTAGCTAACCAACCAGCATTTTTAGCTGGAGTTTTAGATATCAAATCTTCTCAAAAAGGAGCCCGATTTGTTCGTTTTTGTGATGCTTTTAATATTCCTCTTTTAGTTTTAGAGGATGTTCCTGGGTTCTTACCTGGTACCGATCAGGAGTGGAATGCCATTATTACCAACGGAGCAAAATTATTATACGCTTTTTGCGAAGCGACAGTGCCAAGAGTAACTGTTATTACACGTAAAGCTTATGGTGGTGCTTATGATGTAATGAACTCTAAACACATTGGCGCAGACATGAATTTTGCGTGGCCTAGTGCAGAAATTGCAGTTATGGGAGCTAAAGGAGCTGCAGAAATTATCTTTAAAAGAGAGATTACAGCAGCTGCTAATCCAGAAGAAAAATGGAAAGAAAAAGAAGCTGAATATGCTGAAATGTTTGCCAACCCATACAAGGCTGCTGCTCGTGGCTATATAGATGAAGTTATTAAACCTCAACAAACAAGAGAGAAATTAATTGCTGCTTTTAAAATGTTAGAGAATAAAGTAGACACTTTACCAAGAAAAAAGCACGGAAATATTCCGTTATAAAAAGGTCTTTCCTTACATTAAACAAAAAAGCTCGATGAAATTTCATCGAGCTTTTTTGTTTAATGTTAACTCCTATTCTATTTCGCCACTACAAACTTATTAGAATATAAGATAGCCCCTTCAACATCATAAATGTTATAAAAGTATATTCCATTATCTAAATCCGAAACAGATAATCTTATCTGGCTAGTAATAAATCTCTTTTCAAAAACTAACTTACCAGTAACATTTAAAATTTTAATGCTATTGTTAGCCAAATTACTTGTGATTATAATTTCCGTAGTTGCTGGATTTGGATATGAAGTCACTTCAAATTTATTATCCATTAGATCATTTATACCAACCGTTGGTGCTGACTTTTGCCAATCAACATTATTAACCGTCCCGTTTGCTTCGTAGTCCATCTCTACTAATACAAATTTAGAGCTAGCATCATCTGTCCACCACCTTGCAGTTCTTGTTGTATCATAAGAAATATCCGTAAGTGTAACTCCAAGAAAACCTAGCGTAGAAATAGTTGTTGGACTAATTATCGACCACATTCCTGTTGAACTACTTTTTTCCCATGTAGTATCAATATCTTCTTGATAGACAATTTGTCTTAAAGAAGCAAATGTTCCAAATGGAGTAATAACATCTCCCCAACCATCAATATTGCTTGTTGCATCGCTTCCTCTCGTTACTTTAAGAGAATCTAAACCTAATAAAGTAATAGTTGATACATCAAACCCAACTAATGTTCCATTCCAACTTCCAGCATAGTTTGTTCCCATAGTAGAAGGAAAAGTGATTATTGTTGCCGCAAAAGGAATGTTTATTAGCTGACCGTTATTAAATTGTGATTGGCCAACTATAAATAACCCTCCTGTATTTTTTGTTAAATAGGTCCAAGCACTATCTTGCCCAGTATCTGTTAACACCATATTTGCTAACGGATAATTACTTGCCCCTGTTGCTCCTGCAGGTGTTCTAAACCTCAACGTATCCACCCCATCTTCATCTAAAACAGCTGAATAATCCCATGTTTGATTTGCCCCTCCAAAACCAATAGAAACACCAACAGGAAGTGTGTCATGTGCCTGAACTACATCATCTCCGACATTAATAAGATGAGTGTCATCTATTGTTATTTGAGCTTGGATACTGTAAATACCAATATTTACAAGCATTATAAAAGAAAGTAATATTTTTTTCATAGTTTTTAATTTTTAATAAGTAGCTAAGCTACTATCTATTTTACTTAAAAACAATTACTTATGAAATGAAACAGGATTAACGAATTATGTTAAATTTATTAGAAGCATTTATTTCTCCTGTCTTCAAATTAAAAACCTTATAAATATAAATTCCTGAAGGAAGGTTAGAAATATCTATTTTAGTTTGAGTATTGAAAGAAAATGTCAACTCTAGCTTTCCTGCTAAATTGTAAATTTCTATCTTTTGATCCTCAGGTGTATTAGTCTCTATATTTATAAATTCTTTAGCAGGATTAGGAAAAACATGAATAAAATAGTCACTATTTGTTCCTTCTTTTGTTTCTAAGTTCAGCTTAAAATTATCCAACTCTAGTGTTGATCCAATTTTTGCATAACCATTTTTACCATTTGTTATTACAATATTTGCGCTCGACACAGCAATAATATTAATGTTATCAGGGATGCCTACAGAATAATATTCAACCTCAATTTTTTCCTTAGTCCAGTTTTCTTTTTGTTGATTTGAAGTAAAAAATCCTTCTCCTATTACAATTATAGAATCCTTAATTGTTTTAGTTAATTGTATTCCCACTAAAACTTCATCACCAAATTTTGAGTTAGCTTTATAAGAAAACTCAAAGCTTTCGGGTCTTTTTGTATAAGAGGATTGTTGCATTAATGACCCAACTAATGTATCTAACTGGAAAGATGCTCCTAGCTCCCAATATGCAGTAACTAACTTTATACTTGCCAATCCGTGTTCAGGGTTTTCAACCACCTTAAACAATGTGGATGGAGCACTATATTTAGTTGCATCAGATGTGTTTATCCAATATTTTGCTTCATCAATACCATTGTAATTAATGTCCCATTTTTCGAAATCTAGATTAGATTGAGCCGAACAAATCAGTGTTCCAAAAATGACAGATATAGCAAATAAAATTTTCATAAGTGATGGTAAATGTAGAAAATTAATAGATTGATTTTCAATTAACTTTTCAACAACAATAATGTTAAAAACATATTCGATACCTTTGTATTTATGAGTTCTATACGACAACAAAAAGTAGCAAGATTATTACAAAAAGAAATAAGCCTAATTTTTCAATTAAACTCGGGGAATTGGTTTCCAAACACAATGGTTACGGTAACAGTTGTTCGTGTTTCTCCCGATTTTAGCTTCGCTAAAATTTATTTGAGTGTTTTTGGAAAAATGGAACCAAAAGAGTGTGTCGAGCTAATTTCTGCTCACTCAAAATTAGTAAGAGGAGAGCTAGGAAGGCGAATAGGAAAGCAACTAAGAATTACTCCAGAAGTTGCTTTTTATGTGGATGATTCATTAGATTACGCAGAAGAAATTGATAAACTGCTTAAAGAATAAATCGTGTATTGTTTTTGGTTTTTAGTGTATGAAAATTCTACTCTAAATGCCATATGACATATGCCAAACACTAAATATTGAACTTACCTTTTTACATAGCTAAACGATACTTAATTTCTAAGAAATCACACAATGTAATTAATATTATATCTTGGATTTCGGTAAGTGGAATTGCTGTAGGAACAATGGCCTTAATTATTGTGCTTTCAGCTTTTAATGGTTTAGAGACATTGGTTGAGGACCTTTATGCTTCTTTTGACCCAGATTTAAAATTACGGTTATTGAAGGGAAAACATTTAGTGAAAAAGATTTTCCGAAAGATAAAATTCTAAATTTAGAAGAAGTAGAATTTTATAATTCTGCCCTCGAAGAAGTAGCTCTAATAAAATACAACGACAAGCAAACAGTCGCCACAATTAAAGGCTTAGAAGAAAGTTTTTATGCGATGACCGGTATGGACTCTCTAATGATAGAAGGGGAGATTCAGCATAATCCAGAAAAGAATAATAACATTATTATGGGTTGGGGAATTGCCGACCAATTATCTCTTTTTATATCTCAAGATATTTACCAAGTTGGTGTTATTGTTCCAAAAAGAGGGACAAAAAAAGGGCTAACACCTGGCTCTGAGTTTAACAGAAAAACAGCAATTGCAACAGGTGTTTTTTCAGTTAATCCAGATTTTGATACCAAATACGTAATTGGTAGTTTAGAGTTTGTTCAAAAACTATTAAAGCATAAAGGAAAAATTTCTTCGGTAGAATTAGGGCTAAAAAAAGGAAATGATTGGAATGAAGTAAAAGAAAAAGTACAACAAATTGTTGGTGATAAATATAGAGTTCAGACTCGATATGAAATGAATGAACTAATATTTAAAACCAATAAAACTGAGAAATGGATTACGTTTTTAATTCTATCATTTATACTTGTTATTGCTTCTTTTAATATTATTGGATCATTAACGATGCTCATAATTGATAAACAAAAAGATGTTTGGATTTTGAAAACAATGGGTGCAAATAACAGTGTAATTCGTAAAATATTTTTTGCAGAAGGGATGCTCATTAATTTACTAGGAGCATTTTCAGGCATGACACTTGGAGCCTTTATTTGTTGGACACAAATACAATTTGGGTGGTTAGAGTTAAACGGAGGTGTGGTGGATGCTTATCCTGTAGAATTAAATATTATGGACTTTATTAATGTTTCTATTATTGTTATTATTATTGGATTAATAGCTTCTTGGTATCCTGTTCGGATTTTAACAAAAAAGTATTTGTAATTTTTTTGTCATTCTGAGCAATAATTTGAGGCAAACTTATTCACATTAGAAATTGAAGCCGAATAATCTATTGATTAAAATGGTGGTTCTATGTAATAAGATTCATCACTACATTTTCTATGTTTGCTATAGCAAACAGAAAATTTTGTTCAGAATGACATAAAGTGTTAAACAAAAGTAGCCTGAATTTGATCTAAAGCAGCATAAACATCCGCAACAGCATCTTGTGTAACAAGTCTCATTCGATGAGGTTTAAAATCAGGAATACCTTTAAAGTAGTTTCCATAATGCCTCCGCATTTCTAAGACTCCTAATTTTTCTCCTTTCCATTTTACCGACATTTCTAAATGCTTACGAGCAGCATTTATACGATCTTGTAAAACGGGTTTAGCAAGATGTTCACCAGTTGCCATAAAGTGCTTAATTTCATTAAAAACCCAAGGGTAACCAATGCTTGCTCTACCAATCATTACACCATCAACACCATATTTATTTTTTACTTCAACAACTCTTTCGGGTGTAGTAACATCACCGTTTCCAAAAATAGGAATGTGCATTCTAGGATTATTTTTCACATCACCTATTAAGGTCCAATCAGCATCCCCTTTATACATTTGTTTTCGGGTTCTTCCATGTATCGAAAGTCCTTTTATTCCTACATCTTGTAACCGTTCAGCAACCTCTACAATATATTTTGTTTCTTCATTCCAACCCAAACGAGTTTTTACGGTAACAGGTAAATGAGTAGATTTTACAATTTCTGCAGTCATTTCTACCATTTTAGGGATGTCTTGCAAAATTCCTGCACCAGCACCTTTGCCAGCTACTTTTTTTACTGGGCATCCGTAATTAATGTCAATAATATCTGGATTAGCAGCGGTAGTTAGTTCGGTAGCACGTTTCATCGATTCAATATTGTTTCCAAATATTTGAATTCCAACAGGTCTTTCATATTCAAAAATGTCCAATTTCTGAACACTTTTGACAGCATCTCTAATTAATCCTTCCGAAGAAATAAACTCGGTATACATTAAATCTGCTCCATTTTCTTTACATAACGCACGAAAAGGAGGATCACTCACATCTTCCATAGGAGCAAGTAATAATGGAAATTCTCCCAACTCTATATCACCGATTTTTACCATCTTTGTGGCGAAGTTACTATTTAATATGCTCACAAAATTAGAAATAGAAGACAAGCCTTTTACACAATTCATTTTAATATTGAGTTTGTGCTTAGTTTCGGTTGTTTTATTTTCAATTATTGGAACGCTTGCTGCAGCATTAATTTATAGCTTTAATCCTTCCGAAATAAATAATTTAGGAGATCCTAACATTATTGAAGGAATGAAACTGGTTCAATTATTTAGTGCTATTGGGTTATTTATTATCCCTCCTATAACTTATGGGGTTGCCACATCAAAAAAGTCATTTCAAAAATTAAGTATAAGTTCTTTTCAAAAGCCAATTAATTATTTGTTGATACTGGTTTTAATGATTGTTTTAACTCCTTTTATTTCTTGGGTAATTGAGGTTAATGCAAATATGGTCTTACCTGATTTCATGAGTGGAATTGAACAGTGGATGCGAGATAGTGAACATAATGCAGAACAAGCAACTAAAGCTTTTTTAACGTTTAATGGTATAGGAAGTTTATTGTACATCTTACTAATAGTGGCAATAGTTCCAGCTATAGGAGAAGAGCTTTTATTTAGAGGTGTCTTGCAAAAAATATTTATTAATTGGAGTAAAAATGCTCATTTAGGAATTTGGGTGTCAGCCATTTTATTTAGCGCACTACACATGCAGTTTTTTGGTTTTTTCCCAAGATTATTATTGGGGATTTTGTTTGGGTATATTTTTTATTGGTCAAAATCATTGTGGGTGCCAATTTTAGGCCATTTTATTAATAATGGAGTTGTAGTAGTCATTAGTTACCTTTATCCCGAAATGGTTAATAATACTGAAAGTTCTATTTTTGGAGAGGGTGAAAGCAGCGTAATAATTTATATTGGAAGTTTTATTATTTCTGCTATTGTTTTCTTTCTGGTATGGAAAGTGAATTCTCGAATAAAACACGTCTAACAACTTTTTTCTGAATAAATCAATCAGACAAGCAACACTCAATAATGACGTTCTTTCTTTTTACACATCTAAACAAAATCTTTTGTACCTTTGTCTTTCTTAAAAACCGCTACTGTTGTAGTGATAAAATTAAAGAACATGAATATTGTATTATTAGGATTTATTGGTCCATGGCAAATAGGGTTAATTGTAGCCATCGTTTTATTGTTATTTGGAGGTAAAAAAATACCTCAATTAATGAGAGGAGTTGGCTCAGGAATTAAAGAGTTTAAAGATGGGATGAAAGAAGGCGAAGATGCTGCTAAATCAGAAGAAAAAGAAACTGAAAAGTTGAAATAATTCACCACTAAGTTCTGTGTTTAACATGGAACTTTTTTAGTAGCACACCTGCTTGCTAAATAAAATTTTCTATAAGAAGAACTCTGTCTTCTTAATCTTCTCTCAAATAATAAATAAAAACTAACGTTTAAGTATTTTATGAAATTCAAATTACTTGTTACATTATTGTTGGTTGCAACATTAAGTTCTGTTGCTCAGACTAAAGATATCTCTAAAACAATATTGGATGATGACCCTGTTTTAGCTGCTATTGATAGTATGATGGCATCGGGTTATTTCGAAAGTTTAGGGTTTAATGATAATGTTGAGGAATTAAATATAAATGGTTATGCACCCGATTCTGTTCCTGTTTTTGATAGTTTAACGTATGCAAAGCGTTTTGAAGCATTAAATGCCAATTCTCCATTTAGTATTGTTTACAACAGTCAAATTACAGGGTACATTAATTTATATGCCAAGAGAAGAAAAAGAACGACTGCAAAAATGTTAGGGTTAGCCCCTCTATATTTTCCAATTTTTGAAGAAAATTTAGATAAATATAATTTACCATTAGAACTCAAATATTTGCCAATAGTAGAATCGGCTTTAAACCCTAAAGCAAAATCTAGAGTTGGTGCAGGAGGTTTATGGCAATTTATGTACCGTACAGGAAAAATGTTTGACTTAGAAGTTACTTCGTATTATGATGGAAGAAGTGATGTGTACAAATCTACAGATGCAGCTTGCCGCTATTTAAAATCCTTACATAAAATGTATGATGATTGGGATTTAGCACTAGCAGCTTATAATTGTGGACCAGGAAATGTAAATAAAGCAATTAGACGATCGGGAGGGAAAAAAAATTATTGGGAAATTAGAAGTTATTTACCAAGAGAAACAAGAGGATATGTTCCTGCTTTTTTAGCTGTTAATTATATTATG
>JAESTF010000198.1 GCA_016763795.1 Flavobacteriales bacterium | reverse complement strand
TAGGAGAACCTGTTTTTGATCGCTTAGAAGCTGATTTGGCAAAAGCGATGTTAAGTATTAACGCTACTAAAGGTTTTGAAATAGGTTCCGGATTTAATGGGATTACTCAAAAAGGCTCTGAGCATAATGATGAGTTTTACATTGACAACAAGAATATAAAAGCAAGAACTAACAATTCTGGTGGCGTGCAAGGAGGAATTAGTAATGGAGAAGATATTTTCTTTAATGTTGCTTTTAAACCTGTAGCCACCATTATGCAAAAGCAACATACCGTTAATAATAAATTAGAAGAGGTAGAAATAACAGGTAAAGGAAGACATGACCCTTGTGTTTTACCAAGAGCAACAGTTATTGTAGAAAGTATGGCTGCAATGGTTATTGTAGATTATATTTTAAGAAATAGAACAGCGAAATTGTAAAAGAACGTCATGCTGAGTTTATTTCAGCATCTGACAAAGGCACTTTTTGATTATAAATAGATCCCCAGTCAAGCTGAGGATGACAAAAAAAAGGAAATGAAAAAATTAGCACTACATTGGAAAATATTAATAGGAATGGTATCGGGCGTTGGCTGTGCTTTAATTTTAGTTCAATTTTCTTGGGGAGCTGATTTTATTAAAGATTGGATTAAACCCTTTGGAAAAATGTTTATCAGTGCTTTAAAACTGATTGCTGTTCCATTAATATTGGCTTCACTCATAAAAGGTGTTTCCGATTTAAAAGACATTTCTAAACTCTCTAAAATGGGAGGAAGAACTATTGCCACTTATGTAATTACTACAGTATTTGCTGTTACGATTGGTTTAGGCGTAGTAAACATTATACAACCCGGTAAAAGTATTTCTGAAGCAACAAGAACAGAGCTACTAGAAAGTTACAAAGAAGATGCTGCAAAAAGACAGGTAGCTGCAGCAGCACAAAAAGAAACTGGTCCGCTACAAGCTTTACAAGATTTAATTCCTAGCAATATTTTTGCTGCAGCAAGTAACAACCGTAACATGTTGCAAGTTATTGTTTTCGCTATCTTTTTCGGAATGGGCTTAATTTTAATTCCTGCTGACAAAGCCAAACCTGTTAAAGACTTCTTTGATGGTTTTAATGAAGTAATCTTAAAATTAATTGATTTGATAATGCTTGCTGCACCTTATGGTGTCTTTGCTTTATTAGCTGCTTTAGTTGCAGAATCACCCAGCCTAGATTTATTTCAAGCATTACTCTGGTATGCCTTTTCAGTTGTTTTAGGATTGTCAATAATGATAGGTTTTTATGTGTTAATTGTTAAAGTATTCGCAAAAAAATCACCAAGCTTCTTTTTTAAAGGAATTTCTCCTGCTCAATTATTAGCTTTCTCTACAAGTTCGAGTGCTGCCACCCTACCAGTTACTATGGAGCGTGTTGAGGAGCATTTAGGAGTTGAAGAAGAAGTTGCTAGTTTTGTGTTGCCAATTGGTGCAACGATTAATATGGATGGGACAAGTTTATACCAAGCTGTTGCTGCTGTTTTTATTGCGCAAGCATTTGGCATGGATTTAAGTTTAGGTGCTCAATTAGGAATTATTGTTACCGCAACACTAGCCTCCATTGGTTCTGCTGCGGTACCTGGAGCAGGTATGGTAATGCTAGTTATTGTTCTTGGACAAGCAGGAATACCTGAAGCTGGTTTAGCACTAATTTTCGCCATTGATAGACCTCTAGACATGTGTAGAACAACCGTCAACGTAACTGGCGATGCTGCAGTATCTATGATAATTGCAAAATCTCTAGGCAAACTAGGTAAACCACATGTGAAAAATTGGGACGATAATTATTCTCCAGAAAATTAAGTCTAAAAAATAAAATCTAATCTATCGGTAATTGCATCTTATTATCTTATAAACCGTATCCATATACTGTATGGGTAATCGGAATATAAAATAATGAAGAAAATCGAATTACACTGGCAAATACTAATAGGACTTACGCTTGGTCTTCTTATCGGAGTGTTCATCCCTCAACACGTAGATTACGTTTCTTGGATGGGAACAATGTTTATGAGAGCCCTAAAAATGGTCATTATTCCTTTAATCATGACATCCCTTATCTCAGGAATTACCAACATTGGTAGTATGGGGAAACTAGGAAAGATAGGTTCAAAAACAATTGCTTACTACATTTCCACAAGCCTCATTGCAATCACTATAGGTCTATTTTTCGTAAACATGTTACAACCAGGTATTGGTGCCAACTTGGCTTTTGCTCAAAATATAGAAGGACTAGGAATAGCTCAAGAATCTTTTGGAGAAACACTCAAAGAAATTATTCCAATCAATATTTTTGAAGCTATGAGTAAAGGTAAAATGCTATCATTGATATTCTTCAGTATCCTAATTGGTATTTTCATTACAAAAATTAATAAAAAACACAGCAAATTATTTATTGACATTGCCAATGGTGGTTTTGAATTAATGATGAAAGTAACACAGTTTATTATTCGATTTACACCTCTTGGAGTACTAGGGATTGTTGCCCATCAAGCTGCTACACAAGACAATCTTAGTGAAGTAGCCAGCAGATTAGGACTGTTTTCAATAGCTGTTATAGCTGCACTTGCTGTACACAGTCTTGTTGTTCTTCCATTAATGCTAAAGTTCATTGGAAAAATGAATCCTTTCAAACATCTTGGTGCAATGAAAATTCCGTTACTCACGGCTTTCTCAACCTCCTCCTCTTCTGCCACTTTACCACTAACTATTGATGCCGTTGAAAATAAAGCAGGAGCCTCAAATAAAATTACCAGTTTCGTTCTTCCATTAGGGGCAACCATTAATATGGACGGGACTGCTCTTTACGAATGTATTGGTGCTATTTTCATTGCTCAAGCCTATGGATTAGACTTGTCAGTTACAGAACAGTTAATTGTAGTATTAACTGCCCTATTAGCTTCTATTGGTGCAGCAGGTATTCCAATGGCTGGTTTAGTTATGATGTCCGTAATTTTAAGTGCTATAGGATTACCATTAGAAGGAGTTGGATTAATACTCGCAGTTGATCGCCCATTAGATATGCTAAGAACCGCAGTTAATGTCTGGAGCGACAGCTGTGGAACGGTTATTATTGCAAAATCAGAAGGGGAAGAATTGAATTATACTGTATAAATAACTGACTTTAATCTTTATGCCTAGTTGAAAAATATAAATATCCTCACTACAATAAATCAATTAAACTTTTGTTATTTTTAGTTTTTCAAATTTAACTGATAAAATCAACTCTCATGGTCAAAAAAATTCTAAAATATTTCGGATTTACACTACTATTCTTAATCGCATTAATTATTCTACTCCCTATTATTTTTAAAGGTAAAATTGTAGAAATGGTTAAAGAAGAAGCCAACAATAATCTGAATGCTAAAGTTGATTTTGGCGAATTCGATCTAGGTTTAATTAGCACTTTCCCAAACTTTAACTTTGAAATAAACAATGTAACTGTTGATGGAATTGATCAATTTGAAGGAACACAATTAGCTAAAATTGGAAATCTTACACTTAAGGTAGACTTAATGAGTGTTATTAGTGGTGATGAAATTAATGTGAAAACAATAAGTATTTCAGATCTAAATGTTAATGCATTAGTTTTAGCCGATTCTACAGCCAACTGGGACATTGCCAAAACAAGCGATGCCGAAGAAGTTATTGAAGAGGAAACTGAAGAAGCATCATCATTCAAATTAGGATTAAAAGATTTATCCATTACCAATGCTAACATCAGTTACATTGATGAAACAATGGATTTAATAACAATTATTACCAACTTAAACTTCCATCTATCTGGTGACATGACTGCTGATGTTACTGATTTAGTAACAAAAACAACTATTGAAGCTATGGATGTTGAAATGGAAAACGTTAAATATTTCAAAAAAGCGAACATTGAAGCTGATGCTACTATTAAAGCAGATTTAGCCAACAACAAATATACTTTCACTGATAATGAATTTAGAATTAATGAGTTAATACTTGGTTTAGATGGTTGGTTAGCAATCTTTGAAGATAAAGATGACATTGAGATGGACATTAAGTTTGGAGCTAAGAAAACTGAATTTAAAAGTATTTTATCGTTAGTTCCTGCTGTTTACATGACGGACTTTGCTTCAGTAAAAACTACTGGAAAAGTTCAATTAGATGGTTATGCAAAAGGAACTTACAAAGAAGCTTCACTTCCTGCTTTTGGCTTAGATTTATTGGTTTCTGAAGCAATGTTTAAATACCCTGATTTACCAAAAGCAGTTAACAATATTAATATTGATTTACATGTTGATAACCCGGGAGGAAGCGAAGACAATACTTTCATTAACCTTAAAAAATTCCACATGGAATTAGCAGGAAATCCTATTGATATGGATATGAAAATTAAAACTCCTGTTTCTGATGCTAATATTGATGGTGGAATTAAAGCCCAATTTAACTTAGCATCATTAAAAGATGTTATTCCTATGGATGAAGGAGATGAAATGAATGGAGACATCAATGCTGATGTTCGTTTAAAAGGAAAAGTATCTGCATTAGAAGAAGAACGTTATGAGGAGTTTGTTGCAAAAGGACAATTTACTATTATGAATATGGATTACAAAAGCGATTCTTTACCTTACGATATTACATTAAAAAAAATGGTATTAAATTTTTCCCCTCAATATGTTGAGCTAGCAGCTTTCGATGTGCTAATTGGTAAATCTGACATAAGTGCCAATGGTAAAATAGAAAACTTTATTGCATATGCTTTTGCCGATGATGAAGCTTTAACAGGACGTTTTAACATGAGTTCTAACCTAATGGACCTCAATGAATTTATGGAAGAAGAAACTGAAGTAGCAGCAGAAAGTACTGACGCTATCGATGAAGAACCATTAACAATTATTGAAGTTCCTAAAAATATAGACTTTGTATTAAACACAACAATGAAAAAAGTAGTGTATGACAATATGGACATCGATAACTTAAAAGGAGAATTAGTGGTAAAAAACCAAAAAATAAGTATGAACAATTTGTTTATGAACTTATTAGATGGTAGTATGGTAATGAATGGTCATTATGAAACTACTAACCCTAAAAAACCAGGTTTTAGTTATGATATGGATATTAAAAATTTCGATATCCAAACTGTAGTTGCCACTTTTAATACTGTTGAAGAAATGGCTCCTTATGCTAAAAACATGAAAGGAAAGTTTAATACTTCTTTAGATATTGAAGGTGTATTAGACCAGGAAATGATGCCCGATTTAAACACCTTAACTGGTGGTGGTGTAATGCAAACAAAAAGTGTTAAAGTGGAAGGAATGAAAGCGATGGACAAATTAGCTGACCTATTAAAAAATGATAAGTTTAGAAAATTAGAGGTTAACGATACTAGAATAAAATACAATTTTAAAGATGGTAGAGTTTACACTGAGCCTTTTGATATTAAAATGGGACCAGTTACTGGTACAATGTCAGGTTCTAATGGTTTCGATCAAACAATGGACAATAAAATGACGCTAAAAGTTCCTAGCTCTTTATTAGGAGCTGGTGATGCTGTTGGAAAATTAAACGATCAAGCATCTAAATTAGGAATGAGTCTTAAAGCTTCCGAATTTGTTAATGTAGATGTTTTAATCAAAGGAACTGTTGATAATCCAAAAGTGAGTGTAAACCTAAAAGATGCAGTTGGCAACATTGTTGATGATGTGAAAGAACAAATTAAAGAACAGGTTGAAGAAAAAATAGAAGAAGTTAAAGAAGACTTAAAAGGTAAAGCTCGCGAACAAGCAGATAAATTATTAGCCGAAGCTAAAAAACAAGCTGATAATATCAGAGCAGAAGCAAAACGGGCTGCCGATAAAGTTAGAGATGAAGGGGTTAAACAATCTGATAACTTCAAAAATAAAGGTGGAAACTTCTTAGAAAAACAAGCTAATAAGTTAGCAGCAAAAGAAGCAATTAAACAAGCAGATAAACAAGCTAATAAAATTGAAGCTACAGGGAATAAACAGGCTGATGCTATAATGGCTAAAGCACAAAAAGAAGCTGATAAGCTTATGGCTGAAGTAGAGAGTAAATAGTGTTACATTAAGAAAAAGGTAAATTGAAAAAATACAGCATACTCATAGTAACATTTATATTTTCTATTGGCATTTTTGCCCAAGAAGAAAACTGCCCTGAACCCAATAAAAAAGCCATTAAATTATTTAATGCTGCAAAAACAGGATCTTCTCGTGAACGAAGAACTTTAATTCTTGAAGCAATAAAAAAAGATCCCAACTATCTCGAAGCTTATGATGAATTGGCTCACATGAGTGCAAAAAGGGCTGATCGTGCTTTCAACTCTGGAGATGTTAAAGGCTACCAACAAAATAATAACCAGAAAATAAAATATTGGAAAAAGATTTT
>JAESTF010000004.1 GCA_016763795.1 Flavobacteriales bacterium | reverse complement strand
TTATTTCACTTAGGAGAAGAAATTGAATTCTTTTCTCAAGGATACTTTACCTAATTTTTTTCTATCTTCAATTTTTTCAAAGAACACTATAAATATATAGAGAACTATAACTTATTTCATTTTATTTCTCAAACATTTTCAAGGACATTTCCTTGTTTGAGGGATGCAAAAGTACAACTTAATTTTAAACCTCCAAATAAATATTAATTTATTTTAAAAGTTTTTTTCAAACTTAATTTAACTATCAAAAAAGAGCAATAATTAACTTAAATTTTGAAACCGTTGTTTCTTAAGCGGCTGCAAATGTAGCTCTATTTTTAAATTCTACAACTTTAAGTGAAATAAAATTTGAAGTTTATTGCCATCTTACTGATATACAATAAGAATAATTTTAAATTAAAAATTAAACAATGCTTTTATTTTATAATTACCCTCATACACTTATATAAAAACTCTAATATAAATAGGTTACACCTATAGCTTTAAAGTTTTGTTTTATTCGTTTCTTCTGAAATTAGAGTGTATTTAAAGAAAGAACATTGAAAGAGCTCCATATTTAATATAATGAAACTTGATTAGTTAGTGTAATAATTATCTATTGGGTTTTCTTTCTAATTCTATACTGTATATTAATTCGCAATCTATTTCTATGTTTAAAGGTTAAACCCTTTTTCAATTCACCTCTATATTTTTATTTAAGGTGTTGTTTTAGAAATAGGAATAACTTTCCCATTAAAATAATTTGATTGGGTTAAGGCGAAATTAGCAATAAACATTGCCATTTCTGTTGCTGTAACTTGTGCTTTATAATCTGGAAAAGCATTATTTAACATCTCTGTTTGTACGGAACCTAACGCCAAGCAGTTAATTGTAATTTGTTTTTCTTTATACTCTTCTGCTAAACATTCTGTTAAATTAGCTAATGCCGCTTTTGAAGAGCTATAAATAGACAAACCTGGGAATTTTACTGAGCCTTGATAACCTCCCATGCTTCCTATATTAATAATATGGCAATGCTTCTTATTATCTAATAAAGGAAAAACTGCTTGTAATATCGTTATTGGTGCAAATACGTTAGTTTGATAAGTATTACGAATTTCTTGTTTTGTGGTTTCAGAAAATGGCTTATTAATTAAATAGCCTGCATTATTAATAATGATATCAAAATGATATTTATGCTCTAACAATATCTTATCTAAATCCTCTGAGAGAGAATTTGATAAAAAATCTATACTATGAACGTAAATCTTGTTATTAAATTCCGTTTCACACACCTTCTTCAGGTTTTGGAGCAATTCTTTATCTCTGGAAAGGGCTATTATTTTGTTGTCCGTATTTTTTGTAAATTGTTTTACAACTTCAAACCCAATCCCTTTACTTGCTCCTGTAATTAGAATGTTCATTTTAATGCTCCTCCTTTATTATATGTTTTTTGATAATAAGGATTCTCTAAACTGGAGATAATTACGCCTTTACTGCTACTTGCGTGCACAAATCTATTATTGGTTAAATAAACTCCTACGTGAGAATTTTTCTTTTTAGATATATTAAAGAACACCAAATCTCCTTCTTTTAAATTGCTCTTTTTTGTTTTATTAATTTCTTTTGAGAGCATTGATGTTGTTCGTTTAATTTCTTTGCCATAAACTTGATTGTATAACACATTACAAAATCCGGAGCAATCTACCCCCGTTTTTGACATTCCTCCATATCTATATCTTGTACCTTTCCAATTATCTATAAATGTATAAAGTTTTATATTGGTTATGTTTGATTTTTGTGTTTGTAAAATATCTGCATATTTATCTATAATGTAGTTGTTATTACTTTTACTAACTGTTTTTTTACTTCCTCCACAGGCTGTAATAGTAATTATAAGTATTAATATATATGTAACCTTTTTCATTACCCCCAAACTTACTATTGGATTATAAAAAAAGGTCTGACAATTGTCAGACCTTTTCAATATGAAAGTGTTAATAAAACCTCTTTAACTCCTCTAGGGGAGAAAAATATAACAAAGAAATTCTTAATTCTAATACAATGTTGTGTTAGGGATAGTAACGACATCCTTTTTTCTACAAAACTTTATAAGTGTCATGCTAAATTAGCCAAATCACTCTTATAAAGTTACAGAGCTTAAAAAGATATAGTGGGTAGCCTGTTAAAACACTCTAGAGAAATAAATCATCTCTGCATTGTTCGTCTTACTATACTTCAAAAGAAGAACTCCTTCTCTCAAAGATTTACTTATGAAACATCGTAATCTATCACCAATTTTTCTGATGCAGGATGTGCTTGACAGGTTAAAATAAATCCTTCTGCAACTTCTTCATCGGATAGTGAATAGTTTAACTCCATAATGGCTTTACCTTCTATCACTTGTGCTTTACAGGTACAACAAACGGCTCCTTTACACGAGAATGGTGCATCTGCTCCATTTTCGATGGCTACATCTAGTATAAAATCACCATCACTTTTTAAAGGAAATTCATATTCATCGCCATCCATAATTACGGTTACCTGGCTTTCTCCTGAGAAATCAGATACTACAACTTCTGTATCTTCTTTAGTAGTTGGGGCTGTAAATAATTCGAAATGAATTTTGTTTTCGTTTACTCTTAATTTTTTTAATGAATCAGAAACTCCCAAAATCATTGGTTCTGGCCCACACATAAAAAATCCATCGGACTTTAGTAGTTCTAAATCATTTTTTATGAGTGCATTTACTTTCTCTCCATCTATTCTCCCGTTATATAATGAGTTTTCATCTTGTCCTTCATCAAAAGTATAATAGAGCTTAAATTGGTTTAGATATTTTTCTTTTAAACTATCTAGTTGATCTTTAAATATTGTATCTGAAACTGAAACATTCCCATATAGTAAGGTGAAATTTCCTCCTGAGCTTAAAACAGATTTAGCGATTGATAGTATTGGAGTAATTCCACTTCCTGCAGCAAAGCCGACAATATTTGCTGATAAATTACTTACGGTAAAGTTTCCTGATGGATTCATTACATCTAATTCATCACCAACATTTATTTTTTCATTTAGAAAGGTTGACATTTTCCCTTTAAACACTTTTTTAATCCCAATTCTAAAGTCATTTTCGGATGGTGCACTGCACAATGAATATGCCCTTCTAACATCTTCTCCATCTATATGTTGTTTTATTGTAATGTACTGACCTGATTGATAGTTAAATTTTGATTTTAACTCTTCAGTAATTTCAAATGCAATAGAAACTGCATCGTTTGTTTCTCTTTTTATTTCTTTAACTTTTAATTTGCTAAACATATTTTGATTTTTCAATTTCAGTTGCAAAAGTATAATTTAAATATTAAATTATTTTCAACATGTAAAGGCTTCTTCTTTAAAAATAAAACAACTGATATAAATCATAGAAAATAAGACTTAAATTAACTAAACTTGTACCACAAAATTTCTTTTATGGATGATGTAAAAAATTAGAAGAATTTCAAGCAAAAATTGATGCTGAAATCAAAATAGAACCAAAGGATTGGATGCCGGAGGCTTATCGAAAGCATTTACAACGACAAATTTCACAACACGCACACTCAGAAATTATAGGTATGCAACCTGAAGGGAATTGGCTTTTAAGGGCTCCTAGTTTAAGGGCTAAAGTAGTTTTATTGGCAAAAATTCAAGATGAGGCTGGGCATGGTTTGTATTTATATTCGGCTGCTGAAACTTTAGGGAAAAGCAGAACAGAATATTTAAATGAATTGAGAACTGGTAAAGCAAAATACTCAAGTATATTTAACTACCCTACTTTAACATGGGCAGATATGGGCGCTGTTGGATGGTTAGTTGATGGTGCTGCGATTGTAAATCAGGTTTCTTTACAACGAACTTCTTATGGCCCATACGCTAGAAGTATGGTTAAAATTTGTAAGGAAGAAAGTTTCCATCAACGACAAGGCTATGAAATAATTACTGATATGGCTCGTGGTTCTGAGGCTCAAAAAGAAATGGCACAAGATGCTTTAAATCGTTTTTGGTGGCCATCAATTATGATGTTTGGACCTCATGATTCTGACTCTCCAAACACTGGAAATGCAGTTAAATGGAAAATAAAGCGTGCTACTAATGATGAGTTACGTCAAAGCTTTATTGATAAAACAGTGCATCAAGCAGAAATTATCGGACTTACCATTCCTGATCCAGATTTAAAGTGGAACGAGAAAAGAGGACATTATGATTTTGGGGAAATGGATTGGGATGAGTTTTGGCGTGTTGTAAAAGGGGGAGGTCCTTGTAGTAAACAACGATTAAAACATTATAATGATGCTCACAACAGTGGCGAATGGGTTAGAAAGGCTGCAAAAACTTATGCAGAAAAACAACAATTAAAACAGGATGTGGCTTAATTAGCTTTTCAAATTATTAAAACATAAAGATATGAGTAATACAGATAGTCAAGGTCCAATTTGGGAAGTTTTTATACAAAGTAAACCTGGTTTAGCACATAAACATGTAGGGAATTTACATGCAGCAGATAAAGAAATGGCTTTGCAAAATGCTAGAGATTTATATACAAGAAGAAAAGAAGGAACTTGTATTTGGGTAGTTCCTTTTGATGCAATTGTGTCTTCAACGCCTGAGGATGACGAAGCATTTTTTGAGCCATCAAATGACAAAGCATACAGAACTCCTACGCATTATATAATGCCAGAGGGTGCTAAACATATCTAATATTGATTATTGACAACTAATTATTGAATATTTTTTATTTAATAATTAAAATTGAAAAGAAATGACAACAAACGAAGCTCTCATAAATTACTGTTTAAGATTAGGTGATTCTAGTTTAATTTTAGGACAAAGGATGTCTGAATGGTGTAGTAATGGCCCTATTTTAGAGGAAGATATTGCAATGTCAAACATTGCATTGGATTTATTTGGACAAGCTCGAATAATGCTTACATACGCTGGTAAAATTGAAAAAAAAGGACGAACTGAAAATGATTTATCATTTAAGCGGCTAGAAAGAGAATTTCTGAACAACCTCTTATCAGAAAGGCCAAATGGCCATTTTGGGGACACTGTTGCTAGGAATTTTTTTCTGTCAGCATTTTCATTTCATTTATATTCTGCTTTAAAAGCTAGTGCTGATGAACAAATTTCAGCCTTTGCCATTAAATCATTAAAGGAAGTTACTTACCATTTAAGACACAGTGCTGAATGGATAATTAGACTAGGTGATGGAACAGAAGAAAGTCATACTAAAATTCAAGACTCAATAGAAAATCTTTGGGAATACACTGAAGATTTATTTGCGATGAATGAGGTTGACAAAATTTTAATAAAAGAAAAAATTGCTATTGATCTAAATACTATTAAGCCTCTTTGGAATAAAACAATAAATGAAATACTCACTAAAGCAACGCTAAATCAACCCGAAAATTCCTTTATGCAATCAGGTAGTTTAGATGGAATGCACTCTGAAGTTTTAGGACACTTGTTAACAGAAATGCAGTTTTTACCAAGAGCATATCCTACAGCTAAGTGGTAGTAAAGAATCTGCACTAATAATTATTAGGTGTTTAATGCTTAACTTAAAACAATACAACAAAGAGGCTATTTGGAAATTTCTATCTGAAGTTCCAGACCCAGAAATCCCTGTGATTTCTGTTGTTGAACTAGGTGTTGTTAGGAAAGTTAAAGTTCTTACCGAAAAAGTAATTATAACCATTACCCCCACGTATACTGGATGCCCTGCTATGAAAGCTTTTGAAGATGATATTATTTCAAAACTAAATGACAAGGGAATAGAGAATGTAGAAATTAAAACGGTTTATTCTCCTGCTTGGACAACTGACTGGATGAGTGATGAAGCTAGAGAAAAATTACGTAAATATGGTATTGCTCCTCCTATAAAAGGAACTGAGGATAAAGGTGTTTTATTTGGTTCTGATTCAAAAATTGTAAGTTGCCCGAGATGTAAATCAAAAAATACTACACTAAAAAGTCAGTTTGGTTCTACTGCCTGTAAAGCACTCTATCAATGTAAAGAGTGTCTAGAGCCTTTTGATTATTTTAAATGTATTTAAAATAAAATATCTCAAAAGCAGTAAAACAAGAACAAATTATTCTAACTATTTATTCTCAACGAAATTATATGTTGTATTTGTGTGGGTTTAAACAATTCACAATTAATTTAACCTTCTATTTTTCATAGCATTCACTCTGTGTAAGGCAACCTATTTAAGGAATATACGTCTTTTGTTTTATAGATTTATGCTTATTTTTGAGTCTTATTTTTTATGAAAATTATGAAGAATTTATTATTGTTAATTACACTCCTTGTTTTAGGAACAACAAACGCTTTTGCTTCTCATTTAATGGGGGGAGAAATAACTTATACATACGTAGGAGGAAATGACTATGAGGTAACATTGATTATTTATGGTGATTGTGATGGAATTGCTGTTGGAACAAACCAAACTGTTACATTTGAGTCTGCTTCTTGTGGGCAAAATTTCACTTTTAACATTCCTTTTATCCAAACCATTGATATTTCTCAAGTGTGTCCAGGACAATCTACAACCTGTAATGGAGGGACAATAGCTGGAACTGAACAAAATATTTTTAGAGGAATAGTTACACTTACTCCTTGTTCAGATTGGATAATGCATTGGAACCAAGGAAATAGAAACCCAGCTATTACAAATTTGGTTAATCCTAATAGTACTAATTTATTTATTCAAAATACACTTAATAACATAATCGGAGCGAATAATAACTCTCCTCAATTTTTTAATGCTCCTACTCCATATTTATGCATTAATCAATTGGCGATCTATAGCCATGCTGCATCTGATCCTGATGGAGATTCTTTATACTATTCATTTAGTAACCCTTTAACTACTCCTGGCCCACCAGGAACCAATATCCCATTTGTTGGTGGATATACACTTTTACAACCTATGCTTACATCTGCAGGAATGAACCTTAACCAAACTACAGGCGAAATGTGTTTTACTCCTTCTCAAGCTCAAATTTCAGTTGTTTCTGTCATTATTGAAGAATATAGAAATGGAATACTTATTGGCACCCAAATAAGAGAAATGCAAGTGGTAGTAGATCCTAATTGTACTAATCAAAATCCAACTACAGGGGTTGGAGCTACTTGTGGAGGTGCTGCTGCTCTCACAATTACTCAACAAGGCCCAAGTGTAGTTCAAATAGATCCAAATTCAGTAGTAATGTGCCCAAACGACAATGTTTGCTTTGAAGTTAATTTTTCTGATCCTGATGGAGATAATATTACATTATCTAATAATGTTGCTGCTGCAATCCCTACTGCAACATTTACTGTAGCAAATAATGGCACACCAAACCCTATTGCTACCTTTTGCTGGATACCAACTCCTTTGGATTCGGGTTTAAATGTTTTTGCAATTATTGCAACAGATGATGCATGTCCTATTAGTGGAACTCAATCTTTTGTTTTTGATGTTACTGTTTTTGATCAACCTTATGCCGGTTTAGATGATACTATTTGTGGTACTCAACAGGCTCAACTAACTGCACAAGGTGGTGCAGGTTATGTATGGTCAGTAATTACTGGAGACCCTATTGTTATGGGCACAAATTTTAGCTGTATAAGTTGTACTAGTCCTTTGGCATCACCTAGTATTACCACCACTTATTTACTTACAAGTTCTTTAACTGCGGCCTGTGTTAACACAGATACCGTTACTATCGTTGTAGTGCCTGACATTACTCCTACAGCTTTTGGTGATACTACATTGTGTGATTTTTTAACAAAACAAATAGGTGTTAATGTTAATCCTGTAGGAGTTTACTCTTATCAATGGTTTCCTGCAACAACATTAAACAATTCAACTATTGCCAATCCAATTGCTACTCCCATTCAAACTACTACATATACTGTTTTAACTACATCTACTTTAGGTTGTGCCAAGCTAGATTCTGCCACGATAACGGTAGTACCTCCTCCTAATGTAACTTTAGTTCCTGGAGATACTACAATATGTCAAGGTGATAATATTCAATTTGATGTTTCTTTAGCAGCTTTAAACGATGAATTTACTGGTGGATTTGATGCTGCTATATGGTCTAATGTTTCTGGTGCCAGTGTAGGTACGCCATGTGTTCCATTTAACGGTGATGCATTAATTTTTGACTCCGGAACAAGAGAGTTAACAACAAATTCTATGAGTGTAACCAACTGCACTTCTGTAGATTTTTGTTTATGGATTGCAAATAACAATTCTAGCGGAGCATGTGAAAATGCTGACCTTGGAGAAGATGTTGTTTTAAATTATTCGACCAGCGGAGCAGGTGGTCCTTGGATTACCATACAAACTTTTACTACTGGAGATTGGGATACTGGTGGTCCTTATGCTAACGCTTGGCAATGTTTCTCTGTAAATATACCTCCTGCTGCGCAAACAGGTGCAACTATGTTTCAGTGGACTCAAATTGGAGGCTATGGAGCCACAATAGATAATTGGGCATTAGATGATATTAGTATCAATTGTGGAGGTAGTACAGCATATTCATTCAGTTGGTCTCCAGCTAATTTATCTGCGACTAACATACCTAATCCAATCCTAAATAATGTAACAAATACTACAGTATACACTGTAACAATTACAGACCCAAGTAGTGGATGTTCTATTGATCGTGCACAAACTATTACCGTAGTACCTAACTATACACTTACTACTATTCAAACTGATACTGCTGTTTGTTTAGCACAAACTGTTGATTTTAATACGACTATCACCCCTGCAGGAGCGTATAATTATATTTGGTCTCCTTCGGGAATTTTTAATAATGCAACTATCGCCAACCCTACAGCCACATTTAACACCCCTGGCCTTAATGAGGTCACTCTTCTTGTTGATAATGGAGGTGGTTGTGTTAAAGCAGATACTTTTTATGTAAATGTGGCTGCTGCAGTAATCCCTAATATCACTATTTTAACACCCGATTCTATAATAAATTGTGGAGATTCTATTTTAATTGATTTAGATTTAGGTGGGGGAGTTCCTACTATTTGTGGCCCTAGTGCGACAAACGCATGTTCTGGACCAACCACACAATTAACATTAGGTAATAATACTGGAGCTAACACTACAACATCATGGCCTGCACCATATGGAAATTATTATAGAAATGCTAAACATCAATTCTTATTTACTGCCGCAGAACTAAACGCGATGGGGTTTAACGGAGGAAAAATAACAGAAATAGCATGGGAAATAACAACAATAAACGGAACAACAACTTATAACAATTATCAAATTAAAATGGGGTGTACCTCAACAAATAATCTTACTACTTGGGAAAATGGTTTAACACCTGTTTTTGGTTCTCCAATTATCGCACGTAATATCAATATTATAACAGGATGGAATACTCATGTTTTTGATATTGCTTACGAATGGGATGGGGTTTCTAATTTAGTAATAGAAATATGTTATGATAACTTAGCCACCAGTTTTACAAATAACTCTATCACTCCTTGGACAACAACACCTTTTACTTCAAGTATTTGGTATAGATCTGATTCTCAAAACGCTTGCCCTTCCACTACAAATACAGGGACAGGATCTAATAGACCTATTACTAGGTTTACACAATGTCCTACTATCCCGGACCCTGCATCTTTCACTTATTCGTGGACACCTAATACTAATATTATAACATCAACCCTGCAAAATCCTAACATTTTCCCTTCTACGTCTACAACTTATGAAGTTACTGTAATGGATCTTACTGGAAGTTGTTTTGATACAGATTCCATAAACATTGATGTTATATGTCCTACTTGTTACCAACCCTCAATTACAGTTACGAACCCTACTTGTAAGGATGGAAATGATGGGAAAATTATCATTAATCCTACTTTTGGTTTGGGTAGCGAAGTACAAAGCTTTACATGGAAGGATAGTATTACAAACACAATACTACAAACTACGACCAACCTTACTACTGGAATGCAAGATTCATTAATCAATATTGGTGCTGGTGCTTACACTATTTCATTATTAGATACTAGCGGTTGTACTAAAGACACAACTATATGGTTAATAGAACCAGATTCTGTAAAGATAGATGATATTACATCTGATGATATTATTTGTATCGGAGAAAGTATTCAAATTGATGCTACAGCTATTGGTGGGAATGGAGGTTCTTATACTTACACCTGGACTGATTTATCTACAGGTAGTACACTCCCAATTATCAATGGGCCTCAAACTGTTAATCCAATTGTTTCTCCAACTTGTTACTCTGTATTTGCAACAGATCCTTTAGGTTGTCTCTCTAATAGTGAGTCTATAGTATGTATCAATCTTTATAATCCTATTACTGCTAGTACTACTAATCCAAATCTTATTATTTGTCCTAATTCTTCAACACCAATCGATATAAGTGCGACTGGAGGTTCTGGAGCTGGCTACTTTTATGAATGGTTTGAAAATGGATCATCAATTGGTTTTGGTGCTACTATTAATGTAACACCTACTAGTGCACCAACTGTTTATACTGGAATTGCTAAAGAAAATTGCACTACGCCTTCAGATAACATTACAGTAACAGTAGATTGGTTTCCAATGGTAACCCCTTCTTTTACTAGGAACAAACCTGACAGCTGCTACCCTATTACGATAGATTTTATTAATACATCTAGTCCTTTGGCGTTGATTGATCCTGCAACAATTATGTGGTCATCTAGTAATGGAGATGTTGGAGTTGGAAATACATTTAGCAGCACATTTAATTCAGCCAATTGTCAAGATGTTACACTTTTTTTTAATACTATAGATGGTTGTCCGATAGATACAACTTATCCAGATTTCATTTGCCCACATGATTATCCAAGTGCTGACTTTATATCTACACCACCTATTACAGATATATTTAATCCTGAGATTGATTTTACAAATTTCTCTAGTGGTAAAGAGCCTCTTACTTATTTATGGAATTTTAATAGCGGCTTAACTCTTGACACTTCTGTTGCAACCAATCCTGTATTTAATTTCCCTAATGATTCTGCAGGAATTTACCCTGTTACACTAACAGTTACAGATTCAAATACATGTGAAACGAGTATTACTGGAAACGTGATTATCAATAGTGTTTATTTATTTTATGTACCAAGTTCTTTTACACCTAATGGTGATGGACTTAATGATGAATTTAGAGCTTATGGCGAAGGAATTGAGTTATCAAGTTTTTCTATGCAAATTTTTGATAGATGGGGAGGCTTGCTATATGAAACAAACGTTATCGAAAATGGTTGGAACGGATCTTACAAAGGAAAACTAGTCCCAGTCAGAACATATATTTGGAAAATTATTGCTAAAGAAGAATCTGGAACAGTAATTCATGACAACTTTGGTCATATAACTATTATTAGATAGACTAATCTCATTTTAAAAAAGCCCTTAGAAAATCATTCTAAGGGCTTTTTTAATTACCTTTTTTTCGAAATTATCTTTCTTTTAGTTCTATTATTTTCAGTAGCAACTGTAATAAAAATAAATCCTACTATATAAAAGTAAGTGTATAAATCCCTAACCCTGCAATTCCCATTACTTCAATTTTACAATACAACAAGTAAACATCTTATATAACTTAAAAAGTTTCAATCTTATATTAATACACTTACAACGACACTAATTGTATCATCTAACATCCTTTTGGCTTATTCGAGAATCTATCAGTAACTTTATATCTTCAAAAATCTCCTTCTACAATATTTTTTTAACTAGTAAAATATCTCTACCTATATTTCTTGCTCCTATATTGTTGATGTAATCCCCTATATTATAATTATCTATTTCTTACTTCCGATTCGTATTCCATAAGTAAAATCTTTACCTTTTCATCCATTAAAATCTCATATAAATATAATCTCTCTTTTATTGAACTTGTAAATTCATGATTATTTCCTGTTAGCCAAAATAATTTACTTTTAGCAGGAAATCTTTTTTTCATGATTTGATAATCGTGGTAATTTGATGAAATTTGATTTAAATTATTTTTCTCAATGTTACTTTCAATTTCACTTAACATATTAAGTAAAGAATCACCCTTAAGCTGAAACAAGCCTGGCCAAGGCAAATAATAGCTTATTTCATATCCATTATTTTCAAATAGGTTAATAGATTTATAATTTGTTGATTCAATAATAAAATTTTCTTTATTTAGACTTAGTTCTGAACAAATACTATTTAATCTAGCTAAAGATTCCTCAGCATTTCTTTCATTTAAATTTTTAAAGTCTAACCAAACATGAATTTGATTTAATTTACAAAAGTTTAGATAGGTTAATAAATTTAAACTTATTGAAGGTTCTGGCGGATGGGTAACATCAAATACATTTAAAGATTCTAAGAAAACAACATCTACCTCAACGCCAAAAAAATCTTTCTTTACTTCTTCTAGTTTTTCAATACTATTAACCCGGTGAACCCAAATTTTTTCATGAAAAACAAATTGTAAAAAAACATTAGAAAATAATGTTAAATAGGTAATGAGGATAATTACAATGAAAAGACTAAAAAAAATGAGTTTCTTTCTGCCTAAACTATTTTTTTTCATCTCCATTGATTATTTATCTTTAAACTAATCATCATAATTAATATTATTCTTAACGATTCTTCTTCTGTTCTGTAAAGAATCATTAAAAATACTTTTTTCTTTTCTCATTTTTGAAAATGTAATATTTGATAAGTCTGCAATGGAGTAAATCAAATCATCAGTCATATACTTTCTGCCAGAATATTCTTTATACTTTTCAATATTACTCTTATTATTACTCCAATAAACAAATGGTATTTGAAACATTGGTTCACTCCCAATTGATTCACTAAGACCTGTAAAATTTACTGTTTCAAAAACATCTTCGCCATGATCAGAAATATAAATTGCATATGCCTTTTCATCTTTAGTAAGATTCCTTTTTATATTATTTATAATTTCTGAAAGAATATAATCATTATACATTACGGCATTATCATATTCATTGATTGAGGAGTGTGATTTTTCTGAAGGAAAAGAGGTTTTGGGAACATCTGTAAATTGATTGAACTCTTGAGGATATCTATTTTTATAGTTTGTATGTGTTCCTAATAAATGAACAACTATAAATTTTTTAAGTGATTTATCTGCTAATACTTTCTTAAAATAAGGTAATACTTTTTCATCTAGGCTTCTTAACTCTCTTTCTCCACCTAAATTGGTGAAATGACTATAATCAGATGCTTTAGCAATCATAGCGACCATTGTTTCATTAATTCCAACTGGAACTTGATTTGAAACCCAAAAAGTTTTGTACCCTGCTTTTTTCATCAGTTGAATAATTGATCCATCAAATTTTGCTTCTGGATTCTCTTTATTACCAAAAGTCAATACTTTTTCTAATGATGCTATCGTATGTGTATGTGGACTAATTACATTATCGAAAATAACTAACTCACCCTTAATTTCATTTAGTTTTGGTGTTGTATTTCTATAATAATTATAAATTCCTAAATGATTTCTTGTTGTAGATTCTCCTATTATTAAAACATATGTCTCTTTAGTTTCTGTAGGATTACTACTCTTTATTGACATCTCTACATCATTATTAATCTCGCTATTTAAAAATTTTTTATATTTCTCAACTTCCTCTAAATAACTTTCATATCCACTATACAGCTGATATACCGAAAAATATTTGTGATGATTATCTTTAAAATAGATAGAGATTGCAAAAATCAATACAACTAGTCCGAACACTATTTTCTTGATTTTATTATTAAAAACCTCTGTTAACCAATTTTGTATATATGAAATGGATTTTCCTTTAACAAGTTTTGTGAAATCTTGCCTTATTGCTAATAAAACTTCTCTAAATGTATATTGATGAATTAATCTATTAACTCCAGCCAATATGAAATAAGAAGGTACAAGTATTACAACCAGCCATATTAGAATTTTCGAATCAAAATATTCTACCAAATATTCTTTTACTTCTGAGGAGTTTGTTTCTAATAAAATAAATGCTGTAGACTGTGTAATCCTTTCTTGATATAACAATACATAACCTAATTCTAAAAAAGTAACTATTATAGAGCATATATATATTAAGCGAACATAGATAGATTTTACTCTTTTATTTGAAATGAAAAATGCGATAAAATAAAACAATAGGTATAAAAAGATAACTCTTTCGGGAGAAAAAGACTTATCAGTATTGTTATTTATTACAATTGTTAAAAGAAGAAACGGATAGAGTAAAAAAAGGTAACTGTATTTTAAAAAATGTTTTTGCAAATTAAATTATTTACGAATGATAACCTTTTGAGTGTTAATTAAATCCTCTCGACTATAAAATAAAACATTGTACATTCCATTACTAAACTCGCTAATACTGATTTCATAGTCAAAACCTATTTCAATTTCTTTCACTATCCTCCCATAAATATCAGCAATCTTAATTTTACTAATCTTAACTGAACTCTTAAACTTTAAACTTTTTGAAGTAGGGTTTGGATACACTAATAAGTCAATATTATCCTTATAGTAATCTACTATCATAACTGGAGGTAAATCAAAAATTGTATCCACTGTAAATTGATGATTAGGAACAACAGTATCTACATCAATTATCAGCATATCATCTAATCCAAATCCATAACCATTAGTAAATCCTGCCATTTTTATTGATCCATCTTTACCAAATGTAATACTTTTTACAAGCTCATCATCAACACCTCCAAAAGAAGAATTCTGTCCTCCCCAAAATCCATTTGAAGTGATTAAAAATATTTTCGCATCCTTCCCTCCTCCTCCTGTCGCTTCGGTAGATCCAACAATAAAAAGATTATTATTTGCCAATTCCAAGACACTAAATCCTTCTTCGTCTCCAAGTACAGATGGAACTTGTTGCCAAATTTGACTACTATTTTTATTTATTTTACATATATAATAATCCTTATCATTAACAGTATTAAAACTAGTTGTTGTGCCAACCCCCCACATAATCTCCATTATTTGTTTCGATAATACTGTTAAAATCATCGTAATTAGCTCCTCCATAAATAGTGTCCCAAAGTAAATCACCATTTTTATTTAGCTTTATTATATATGCTTGGGTGGAGTCTGCAAGTGTATTTTTCAAACCTGCAACAACAATATTAGAATCTGAAGTTTCAATAACTGCATTTCCTTTATCAATTAAAGTTCCTCCTATCGTTTTAGTCTAAGGAGTATCTCCTAAAGGGTTTGTTTTTACAATATATACATCTGAAAATCCATTCGTATTATTATACGTTTCTCCACAAAAAACATAACCACTATCATACGTCTGAACAACCGAGTATGCAAAATCCCAATCTGGACCTCCATACGTCTTTTTCCAAACATAATTACCCAAACTGTCTCGCTTCATCAATACAGCATCATAACCTCCATTTCCATAGCTATTTGAACTTGCCGCAATAATATATCCTTTATCATAAGTTTGCTTTACAGAATATCCCCAATCATTATTGGCACCTCCTAACGCAACACTCCACTCATAGTTACATAATGAATCAACTTTCAATAAATAAACGTCTGTATTCCCTGAACTATTACTTGAGGTAGAGCCAACCACTATATATCCTCCATCAGAAGTTGCTTCAATTTCTTCTGCATTATCATTATTATTTCCACCAAAAGTGTATAAATGCGCTATTGTATCTACTTGGGAAAATCCGGTTAGAGGGAAAATTAAAACTAATATGTAAATTAATTTACGCATTAACAGCTTGTCTAACTTTTATCAATTTAATTAATAAGTCTTCTAACAAATCTAATCTTAACATATTTGCCCCATCGCTTTTTGCAACTGAAGGATCAGGGTGAGTTTCTATAAAAATACCATCGGTACCAACTGCAATTCCTGCTTTAGCAATTGTTTCTATCAATTCTGGTTTACCTCCTGTAACTCCAGATGATTGATTAGGTTGTTGTAATGAGTGCGTAATATCTAAAACTGTTGGAGCAAATTCTTTCATTTTAGGAATTCCTCTAAAATCTACTACCATATCTTGATAACCAAATGTTGTTCCTCTCTCTGTTAACCAAACATTATCATTTCCTGATTCTCTTACTTTATTTACTGCAAATTGCATTGCTTCTGCAGATAAAAATTGTCCTTTTTTAATGTTAACAACCTTACCTGTTTTTGCAGCAGCAACTAATAAGTCTGTTTGTCTACACAAAAAGGCAGGTATTTGTAACACATCTACAGATTTTGCTGCAATTTCACATTCTTCAGCAGTGTGCACATCTGTTAAAGTCGGTAAGCCTAATTTATCTTTTACATTTTTTATTATTGCCAATGCTTTTTCATCTCCAATACCAGTAAACGAATCTAATCTTGATCGGTTTGCTTTACGATATGAGGCTTTAAAAATAAATGGAATTTTTAATCGGTCTGTAATCTCTTTAATAGTACATGCAATCTCAAAAACATTTTCTTCACTTTCTACGACACATGGACCTGCAATTAAAAAAAAATTGCCTGAATCAGTATTTTTTATGTTTGGTATATTATTCATATTTAATTATTAAAAGTACGCTTTTAAGCCTAAAAATCCACTACTACTATAAGATGTACTTGGCACAACGTAAGCTTCTAAGTTATTAGTCCCTATAAAAATATCAAAATACCTTGACACTGATTTTGCTAATGCTAACCCAGTATTTAATTTTCCATAACCGCCATAAGAAAGATGAGCCTTTACCACAAATTTCTTATTAAAATAATAATAGTAATTAGTAGATATTAATGGAAAATAATTGGATAAAATTTTATGATAAAGGCCAATATTAATTTTCCATTTTTCATTAATTATTTTTGTGTAATTAATATTTATTGCTGTTGGTAAGGCTATTGAATAATCACGTTTTTTATCACTAGTTGTAATACTGTTTATAAGAGAGTCTTTAGATATTGTACTTAATAAACTATCATTCAAATCAAATATATTATCTACCTCAACCCCTTCAAAATGAAATATACTATCTGCAGCTAGCTCTAATGAATTGCTATTCCAATAGATAAAACCTAAATCTTCTACTCCTAAATGTATTTTGTCTCCATTTTTTAGAAAAAACTCTGTAAATAAATCTGTAGAAACCCCCACTCCATTATAAGCACCTATTCCTGTATTGTTTGTGTCTGAAGAATTATACAAATAATTCAGATCTACATCTATTTCTTTACCTAACTCCTCAGTAAAAATTGAACCTGTTGGCACTGTAATAGCCTTATGTTCTTTTGCCATAATTATAGATACAATAACTCCTTCTTTTGCCAATTTCTCATCAATAGTTCTATAATTAATAATTCCTAAGTTTAACTGTTGATAGCTAAAATAATTAAAATTTGTCCCTCCTAAGTTAATTGATTTTCCTGCGAACTGTTTATTACCATCAAAAACAAATCTGAACAAATCTGATGAAAACTCTCCATCCATATGTTCTATTATTTCCAAACCTACTTGAAAGGAAAGGCTTGTTTTACCTAAAAAAGTATCTAAAGGTATTTCTGTAATAAATTTGTAATTCAAATCGCCTCCTAAACGATTGTTATTCGATAATTTTTGATATGCTTTATCCTTATGTTCTCTCTCAATCTTTCCTCCAAAAATAAACTTGTTTAAAAATTCATTATTCATAACCGAAGAACCATAAGTGTAATTTAATCCAAAAAACACATTTAATTGCCTCGTACTATCTGCAAAAAAATCATTACTATTTTGTGCTACAACTGCAAATTGTGAAAATCCAATCAGTAAAAAAGTAACTAGTATTTTTATGAAAACACTCACCTTTTTTATTTAAAATTTAGGTTATAAGAAAAATCTCCTACCATTTTTATGTCAATCTCATAACCTTCGTAAATTTTAATAAATTGTGGCTGAGCGGTGGTTGTAAAAGCTATACTTAATAAGATATTTTTTGTTAAATATAAATTCTCTATCGTCCCACTATTCAAAGGAACTGAAAGGACAGATTCTTTTTTCTCAATTACCCTTAAAAATGAATTTACTGGAGCTGATTGAATTTGGTTGTTAACTGTTAAATTTTGAAGAAAATTCATATTTTCATCATATAAAGCCATTTGAATGTTTGCATCAAATGGGTATCCGTTATTCGCATACAAAAATAACGTACCATCTATAATACTTCCAGATTCTCCATCTTTCATAAGAGAAAAATCAACAGTATCTTGTAAAGTTAAATTATTAGCGATTAAAGATAACGGGAACTCCACATTTAAATTTGTTTGCAAAGGATGCTTTTTATAAACAAAATCATTACCTCCTGAAATATTTCCTAATGGATTTATATTCAAATTTATGTCATATGAAATTTCGTAGGAAAAATCTCAGTTAATTGATCAATATTAGAATTTACAGTATTCATATCAAGATTATAACTTGAATAAATTACCTCTGGAATTGTATTTGTTAGTTGCGCTCTATTTAAATTTAATGAGGTTCCAATACTTGAATGAATTAATAAATTATTCATGCCCGTATTTGTATTTGTAGTTGAAAATTGATTCAAAATTAATTGAGCATCCACTCCTATTCCATTTTTAAATTCCAGATTTACATCTACCTGTTCTAAATCTAAGGTTCCTCCGGTTATCGCACTAAAAGCAGAAGTTGTTGTTGTTTCAGGTCCAAAATGTAATTGTTGAGTACCAAAATACCCTCTTACAAAAAACGGTACAACATCTACAAATTTATTCTTATAGGTTATTTTAGATCCTCCTGAAATAACCACAGGTCCAGCCGCATTCGTATCTAAAACTCCTTCAGCTCTTGTAACCAAGGTGTTTACTTCTGATTTAGAAATTCCTGTTAAATCTAAATCATAACCACTCAAATCTATTATTTTTTTCAAATAACCATCTTGAGATATTGTAGCTGCAGGAACAATATCATTTAAAATCAATGTATCTCCATTTCTTGTCGCTCCAGGGATCGTATATGTAACAATTATTTTTTCTTTAATTTCACTAAAAACCTCTATTTCAATAAATCCCGACTCTACTTGTATTAAATTCAACTCTACGCCATTATTTATATTAAATGTTTTCTCTTCATCATTACTATAAAAAGATGCTCCAGGACTAGCAAGTGAGCTAAACAAAAAGCTATATGTTTCTGTTATTGTTGTATCTGGAATTTGAAACAAAGAGTCCATTTCTATATTAAAAATTTCTGTCTGAAACACTAATTTTAATGATGTATCTGGATTAGTTTGAACAATAGAATCTGTAAATAAATCTTCTATAGTTAATGTTGTTTTTATTAATGGAGTTAATAAGTCGATATCCCAATTAGGACGTTCAAAATCTTTTCTACACGAGAAGAATAATAAGACTATTATAGAAATAGCAGCTATTTTTTTTTGCAATGTCATTTCTCGTAAAATTAATCATTTTGATTAACTAGCAAAGCATCAATTAATAAACGGTGTCAACTCTTAAACATATTATTTAAATATCTGTTATTATATTTGCAAAATGAAAACTTTTTTACTTACTATTTTATTAATTACTTCTACTTATATACTTGCAGGAGGCCCATGGCTTGAAAAAAAGAAATCTGGTTATTTTCAGTTTCAAACCACTTTACCTGTCACCTCTTACAACCGGTTGTTTTTATCCGGGAACAAACAACTTGATTTAAACAGAAGTGCAATAGACATTAATTTTCAAGCTTACTTAGAATATGGAATTACTGATCAATTAAACTTAATAGCTGTTTTACCTTTTAAATATATTTCTACAGGTTCCGAACAAAGCCAGTTGACCAACCCGACACTTCTCCCTAATGGAAATTTAAGTGGTATCGGTAATTATAAAATTGCGTTAAAGCAACAAATTTTAAATAAAAAATTAAAAGTAGCCGTTTCTCTACAGTCTAGTTTTAAACCCATTAATCATGTTTTAGAAAAAGGACTAATTACAGGGTATAATGCTAATTCTATCGGGCTATACACCCATATCGGTAAAAGTTTTTCTAAAAGAACTTATTCTTTTATCGAAGGAGGATTCAATACCGTTAGCAATGATTTTAGTGATTTTTATGAAATACATTACGAAATTGGTTATCAATTTAAAAATTCTGTTTGGGGTGCATTTACGTTAGATTTAAGAGAGTCGCTAAGAAATGGTTCCTACAGAAATGAAAATCTTCGACAAACAGGTTTTTATACCAATGATCAAGAATATTTTTCTTTTGGATTTAAAAGCTCTTATGAATTGAAAACCAAACTAGGTTTTAGCGCAGCAGTTTTTGGTGCTTTTACTGGAAATTATGTAGCTTATATGACTACATTTAGCTTAGGTATTTACAAAAAATGGTAGTCCCCCTAGCATATAAACCCACTTTATATTCTCACTCCTATTACGCAAACATCATCCAATTGTTCTAATTCTCCTCGCCAGTTTTCGAATAAATCATCTAACTGTTTTTCTTGTTCCTCTAAACTCTTATCTGAGTTGTTAATTAGCATTTCTTTAAATGGTTTATATTTTAGTTTCTTTCCTTTTGGCCCGCCAAATTGATCCGCAAAACCATCAGAAAAAATGTAAATCATATCTCCTTTTTCTAATTGATATTCTTTATTGGTAAAAGGTTCTTGAGCTGCATAAGAACCAATTGGTTGTTTATCACCCTTAATTTCATGCAATTCTTTATCTCGAATAATGTAAACAGGATTTTTTGCTCCTGCAAAAGATAACTTTAGCGTTTTTAAATTAATAGAACAAAAAGCTACATCCATTCCGTCTCTAATAATGTTATCAGCATCAGAATGTCTGTTTACCGTTTTATAAACCTCTTCATTTTAATAATCTAATACTTCTGCTGGAGAATTTACATCTTGTTGTTTAATAGATTGATTAAATATTTTCAATCCAATTAAACTCATAAAAGCACCAGGAACTCCATGTCCAGTGCAATCTGCAACAGCAAATACAACTAGCTTTTCATTCGTTTCATTTTCTTTAGTAGTATTCAATTCTGAAATCCAATAAAAATCTCCGCTTACAATATCTTTGGGTTTAAAAATGATAAACGAATCTGGTAATATTTTTTTAAACACTTCTATTGGGGGAATTAATGCATTTTGTATTCGCTTTGCATAATTTATGCTATCAACTATTTCAGTATTTTTTTCCTGTAATTCATGTTTAGATTCTTCTAATGCAAAAC
>JAESTF010000197.1 GCA_016763795.1 Flavobacteriales bacterium | reverse complement strand
GAAAGTTTCTTAAAACGCATTAAAATAAGTTGTTAATGACCTTGTGTTCCAGATGGCACCTAGAAATAGCTTTTCGTTAGTTGTAGCTATAAAATCAATAATTACATTAAAATGACTGAAACTTTAATGCAGATTTATTGCAATGATGGCAGACAGAGATAAGGTGAAATCTGGAAAGATGTTTGATGAAGTTACAGTAACAGCTAATTCAGTAGAAACTGAATTGAAATTGATGATGGAGGCTTTTGCTAAGTCACGCCCAGAAGAAGTCAAATGGGAAGCAGAAGGAAAAATTTACACACTTGTATCAAGTAACACCATAATTGTTAGAGATGCTGGAGCTACTAATGAGTCACCAGAGTATAAATTTATATTACCAGAAGGAGGTTATGGTCTTTTTGGAGAAGATGCTTCTGATGGTCTTAATTATTACAGGTGTGCAGGTTGTCATTCTGGAAATGGAGCTTATAGTTATGCAGCTTATAATTCTCAGGAACGTATACAAGGTCAAGTGATTGCTGCAACTTTAACGGAATTCTTTCCTATGTTAGCAGCAGCTAAATCTGGACCAAAATCATTTCAAGGACTTGTAGATAATCCAAGAGCAATTTGGGGTAAGTCAGCTGATGAAGTTGGGACAATATTAGGTGATGGATGGAAGCAGCAGCCATTGAATTCTGGTAGTGGCTGGAAATATGTACAAAAAAATGGTGATGGATTTGTCTCCTATACTACGGGTAATTCTCATCACCCTAATTCAACTTATTATAAAATAAACAGTGGACTTGCTGGTAAAAATAAAGTGGTTGGTCCAGGTTATTCTGCTACAAAAGGAGACAAATCAAATATCTTTTACGTAGATTAGTTATATGGAAAAATTAATTATATCATTTATTGATACTCTAAATTTGTTACTTCTTCCCAAAAAGGAATTAGATAATTCTTTTTTGTCTTCAATTCAATTTCAATTAGAAGAACTAGAAGGTGATTATCATACTTTTTTTCATGAAGATAATCTTCAAGATTTATGTAATGATGGGTTAATCTCAGACGAATTAGTTGTAAGGGTAAGAGAGATTAAAAATAGAATTGATAATATTGATAGTTTATTATGGAATCCAATGGATTTTATCAATAGTGAAGAATGGAAGGAAGTACGAGGAATAGCTGTTGGAATATTAAAGGAAGAAATAATTAAATAACGAATGAGAAAAGTTTTATTATTAATAGTGTTTATTGTTTATTCTGTTCTAAGTTTTTCACAGCAGACTAAAGACTCTAATTTTAAAGAAGAAATATATACGGAGGTTGATAATATGCCTCAATTCCCTGGGGGAGTGAAAGAGATGTATAAGTTTTTGGGTAATCGCATTAAGTATCCTGTTGAAGCAAGGTTTAATGAGATTACAGGAAGAGTTTTTATTAATTTTATTGTAGAAAAAGATGGTCGTTTGAAAAATATTAAAGTAGTTAAGAGTGTTCATACACGGAAGAGCAATATGATATTGCAATGAAACGTATCGATGAACTTTTTGATGCGAAACCAAACACAAAAGAATTTGATGACCTTGAATTACTTGTTATGTTGGTAGATATTTATGAAGGTAAACACCACCATATAGAAGCACCAGATCCAATCGAAGCTATTAAGTTTAGAATGGAACAACAAGGTCTAAGTAAAACAGATTTAATACCATTTTTAGGTACAAGAAGTAGAGTTACTGAAATACTTAATGGTAAGAGAAAATTAACAGTAAATATGATGAAAAACCTTTATCATAAACTAGGAGTTCCAGCAGAATCTTTGCTTGCATAATCTATAAAAACAAGGTGTAATCGCGTTCCAAATGGCATTAAATGCGTAGCTATAAAACTATTTTTATTATACACCTGCGTTTGCTTTTTGTAGCTTGCAGCTACGAACTTTATCATTAAATTATGAATTGTATCTACTGCTCTTCAGGCAACTGCATAAAAAAAGGAATAAGAAATAATAAACAGCGTTATCAATGTAAAAGTTGTAGAAAATATCAATTAAAATATTACACTTACAAACTGTACAATAAATCAGATGACAGAATAATAATATTTCTAAATGCAGAATCTATGGGAATTTCATCTCTTTCCAGATTCTTAGGATATTCAAAGCAAACCATATTAAAGCGAATAGCTTATTTAGCATCAAAAGTAACTAGGCCAGTTTTGTATGAGTACAATCAAGTTTATGAAGTAGATGAAATGTGGACGTATGTTTCGAGTTGTAGAAAAAGAAGTATAAAGTGGATTATTTACGCAATAAATAGGAAAACGAACCAAGTAGTAGATGTTATTATTGGATCAAGAAGTAAAGAGAATTTAGCGATAATTATAAACAAGTTAAAGTTATTGTTTCCAAAAAAAATCATTACCGATAAGTTAATTACATATCCAAATTTGGTTATTCCAATAGAGCATGATACACGAAGATATAAAAACAATAAAATTGAGCGAAGCAATTTAAATTTAAGAACACATATAAAACGTTTATCACGAAAAACAATATGTTATAGTAAATCAGAAAAAATGCTAGAGAATTGTGTGTTACTTTATTTTTCGTGGCACAATTGGCAAATGAAGTTTAGATAAAAAAAGTGTTATTTTAGTAGTAGTTAAATTAAAAAATGCCTGAAGGAGGATACAAAATAAGAGATCAAAAAGGAGTATATTATTTAACCTTTACAGTGGTTAATTGGATAGATGTATTTACTCGAAAGCGGTATAAAGATATGTTGATAGATAGTTTAAATTATTGTCAGAAAGAAAAAGGTTTACAGGTTTATGCCTATGTAATTATGAGTATTCATATCCATTGTGTGTTATCAAGTAGTAAAAATAATTTAAGTGATATTATTAGAGATTTTAAAACACATACCAGTAAAAAGATTTTAAAATCAATAAAAGAAGAAGAGGGCGAAAGTAGAAAAGATTGGATGCTGGAGCAGTTTAAAAATAAAGGATTAAATAATAAACGAAATAAAGAATATCAATTTTGGAAACAAGATAACCATCCAATAGAATTGTATACTAATTATTTTATTGATCAAAAGATAAATTACATTCATAATAACCCTGTAGAAGCAGGAATAGTAGAAAAACCAGAAGAATATATTTACAGTAGTGCTAAAAATTATTCAGGCGAGGATGGATTATTGGTTATTGATTTTTTGTAATTAAATAAGTAGCTAATTCCTAGCATGTAGCTACGTACAAATTACTTTTGGTAAGTTGTAATTATAAAGAATTTTACTATCTTGCTTATCTAATTTGATTATGCAAATCAACGTAAAAGAACATACCAAAGAATCGTTACTTAAACAAAAGCTAAAACAGCTTGAAAAGAAGCTTTTAACAACTCAAAAAGAACTTCAGCGAGAGTCGGAATACAATACCCATTTAGAGTCTATTATAAAAGGCGATTCAGTTAAAAAATCAACAACAATAACCATTAAAAGTGCTACTAAAATTGAGTTTGTTCCAGTAAACGATATTATCTGTTGCAATGCTGATGAAGGCTATACTGATGTTTTATTAATAGATGGTAGAATAATTACTGCAGCAAAACCACTCACTATTTTTGAAAATATATTAGAACCACACTCTTTTTTTAGAGTTAATAAAAGTCATATAATCAATACCAATCACATTATTACCTTTCATAAAGACCGAAACCAAATTTTGTTATACGGTAATATTCTATTAGATATTTCTCGAAGAAGAAGAGTAGAATTTTTAAAAAACCTCTAATCCCCGGATTTATTCCGGGGTCTGTTAAAAGATTACCAACTTTTAGATAAATCTACCCAATCAGAATTATTCTCATTAATTAAATTTTCTTTCCATTTTCGGCTGTATCTTTTTAATTGCTTTTCTCTATGTAAGGCATCATTTACATCCTGAAATTCTTCAAAATAGATAAGTTTATTACAGTTGTATCTTGCTGTAAAACTTTTTTTAGAAATTTTTGCTTTATGTTCGTTAAGTCTTCTTTCAATATCATCTGTAAATCCCGTATATAAGACAGTGTTATTTTTATTGGTTAAGAGGTAAACATAAAATGTTTTCATAAAAATGAAGTTAGGTATTTTATCAAAAAGATACCGGAATAAATCCGGTAATTTACCGTTAAATAAAAAAATGAACCACCACTAATTTTTAAGGTTTCATCGCGTTAATTTAGAACACACATTTAAAACGTGTTTCTATGCGAATAAAAAATCACAAAAAATTAAAAGCAGCCTCATTATTAAGCATAATGATTTATATCATTATTGCAGGAATAATAGTTAGATTATCAGTCTCTCCATTGCAAAATATGGT
>JAESTF010000020.1 GCA_016763795.1 Flavobacteriales bacterium | reverse complement strand
TTGGTTATTTTGAAATTACACTACCTAGTAAATTTACTAATAAAGCAGATTCAGCATCAAATATAGGGGGAGTGTTAGGTATCTTTTTTATGGCATTAACACTAGCTTTAGTTTCTTTTTCTTGTACTGGGCCTATATTAGGGACAGTATTAGGAAGTGCTTTGAAAAATGGCCCATGGCCAATTACAGCGGCTATGAGTGGTTTTGGTATCGCTTTAGGATTGCCTTTTGCAGTATTTGCAGCATTTCCAAGTTTTATGCTAAAGCTACCTCAATCTGGAGGTTGGTTAAATTCTGTTAAGGTTGTTTTGGGTTTTATTGAAATAGCTTTAGCATTAAAGTTTTTATCCAATGCAGATTTAGTAGAGCAATGGGGTTTAATAAAAAGAGAAACCTTTTTCTTAATTTGGACATTAGTAGGGGTTGGTTTATCGCTATATTTATTAACCTGGATTAAGTTTCCACATGATTCCCCTGTAGGAAAATTTTCCAAATTTAGAATTGCTTTTGTAATAACGACAATTGCTTTTACAGATTATATTGCTCCAGGAGTAATGAAGAACCCACCTTGGAGTCATAATTTATTAAGTGGTTTTCCTCCGCCATCTTTTTATAGTTGGTACGAAAATGATTCATTTCACTCTGAATTTACTGATTTTGAACTAGCGATGAAAGAATCGGTGAAGCAGAACAAACCTCTTTTAATAGATTTTACAGGTTGGGCTTGTGTAAATTGTAGGAAAATGGAAGAAACTGTTTGGACGGATGATGATATTAAGAAAAAACTAGCAGAAGATTTTATATTAGTATCGTTATATGTAGATGATAAAGTAGAATTAGAAAAGAATAAACAAGGTGTTTTTGTATATGAGGTAGATGGAGAGAAAAGAGAAAAACAAATTAAAACAATTGGAAATAAATGGTCAACATTTCAAACTCAGATTTTCAATAATAACTCTCAACCGTATTATGTAATGTTAAACCCTGAAGGATTTTTACTTGGTAACCCTGTAGGATATACACCAAATGCTGATGAGTTTAACGATTATTTAGAATGTGGCTTAAAAGCATTTAAAGAATAAACATTATAAATGTATGATTAAAAGGCTACTATTTTTAGTAATCTTTTTTGTGTTAGGTTATTTTACTCAATAGTACATAACCAATCATTGCAGCTACAACAGTTATTAAAACCCAATAAGTACCTTTAAATAAAACAGGATTTTTTTTCCTGTCCTTGTAAAATTGGTAACCAATAAATAGTACAAAACAAACGATAAAAGCTAGAGCAAATATTTTCTGACCAGGTGTAAACATTTTTAAAATTTAAAGTGAACAAAAATACGACCGAAATTTTTACTGTCCTTATCTATTCTGTGGTATTTGTTTTTAATGTGAGATTGTTGTAAAAAGCGAATTACTTTCTTTTTTAGTTGCCCAGAACCCTTGCCTGGAATTATTTCAACGGTTTTAATTTTCTTATTAATGGCTTCATTAATAATTTCGGTTAATGCATTATCAATTAAATGCGATTTATTGTAAATATCGTGAAGATCTAGCTTTAATTTACCCATCCTAAGAGATGATTTTTATAGAATTGAAAAATAAAAAACCCGTTATTAAACGGGTTATATTCTGTTTTATAATGTGCTAATTATCCTGCAGAAGATTCAGTAACTAGCCACTGTTTGTCTTCTTTTTTCATGCTAACGTTAATCGCTATTTGGTCAGATTTTCTAAATACAGCCTTAATTTTAACCGTATCTTCAGTAAACTCCATAATTTCAAAAACAAAGTAGCTATCTAAACTTCCTTTGTAAATCCCTTTAAATGTTTCAAGTTGAGCAGGAGTCATTATTTTAACTCTTTTGTTGAACTTAAATACAATTAAATTGTTGGGTATTTTATCATCATTTAAAATAATTAAAGGTGTTTCTCCAGCTTTTTCAGCCTCGTTAAAATGTTTTTTTAATGCATGTAAATCAATTGTTTTTTGAATTACGGTATTAATGTCTCTTGATGATTGTGCGAAAAACACAGTAGGGATAAGTATGGCTAGTAGTAGGGATAGTTTTTTCATGACAGATTAATTTAATGTGACAGTCAAATATACGGAAAAAAACAACCTTTGTTTCATCAAGCACTCGCATACTTATGTTTAAATTAGACCAATGTTAGTTTTTATTAGATGTCTTATTGTATTCCTCTGATTAGCTTTTGATTAAAGTTTTATTTCCGAATTTACAAAATGGATTAATTCAGGGAAAAAGAGATTAAAATCGGTATTTAAGTTTTCTTCTTCTTTTTTTAAAATAATATGTGCCTTATTCATATTGTTATTGTAGTTTGCTCTGTTAGATAAGCCTGTAAGAGCCTTTTCTATTCCCTCAATTTTTCGATAATTATATAGCCAATTACTTTTTGCCATAAAAGGTAGTCGGACTTTACTTTTTAAAGGTAAATTTTTAATGGTTTTAAATAGTGTTTTGTAAATTTTTGTAGTAAAAATCAGTAATTCTTGTTCTGAATAACTTGCCCAATTCTTAGCTAAAAAATAATCATAAAATACATCCATTACCACCGGTGTATATTTGTTTTGATGATGACGGATAATGTTTTTACTATTTAATACAATATGATGATTATCTGTAAAGTCATCAATTTTCCGATGGAGTAATATCCCTTTTTGGATTTCTATAGGGTAATCTAAATATGCCTTGCCTTTTATGTCATCAGCAATATAATTACCTATAATTAGATTTTTATCGTTATTAGATAAATAGAAATGAGCTAAATAATTCATAAAAACCTTTAATGGGTTAAATTTACCACTGATGTAAAAAAGAGTTAAATTTAAATCAAACATAAATACATTTGCTTAAATATTAAAATAAAAAAATGAAAAACATTCTATTCGCACTATTGGTATTATCTGGGTTAGCCGTAAATGCTCAAAATAATAAATATCAGTTTTATTTAGATTTAGATAAAATAAGTAGCGATTTAATACAAATTACGTTAACAACTCCAGATGTTAGAGAAGATAAGATCATTTATAATATGCCTAAAATAGTTCCTGGCACTTATAAAATATATGATTTTGGTCAATATGTTTTGGATTTTGAGGCTTTTGATAAAGATGGAAGACCATTGAGTGTAACACAATTAGATAAAAACAGGTGGGAAATAGATAATGCAAAAGCAATGGCTAAAATTAGTTATTGGGTCGAAGATACTTGGGATGCAGATGTTGATGAACTAGTTTTTGAACCAGGAGGTACAAACATTGAGAAAGGAGAGAATATAATGTTAAATAACCATGGTTTTTTCGGCTATTTTGATGGAATGAAATATGCAAAATATGAAGTGAATGTAACTCGGCCGGATAATTTTTATGGATCTACAGGGCTAACAACCATTAAAACAACTGGGAATGTAGATCAGTTTACAACAGACAACTATATGGATTTAGTTGACGCTCCTATTATGTATAATGTGCCTGATACGACTACATTTATTGTTGGAGGTGCAGAAATATTAATTTCAGTTTATTCAAAAAATAACGTGGCAACTGCATTAGAATTGGCAGAAGACATTAAAAAAATATTAGAACTTCAAAAAGATTATTTAGGAGGAACATTGCCAGTAGATAAATATGCTTTTATTATTTATTTATATGCAGGAGCAAGTGGTTCTGGAGGAAGTGGCGCATTAGAGCATTCATATTCATCTTTTTATTATTTGCCAGAGATGCCAGCTAAGCAGTTGTCAGGTTTTGTAGTAAGAGTTGCAGCACACGAATTTTTTCATATTGTTACACCATTAAATATTCATTCAAAAGAAATTGGAGATTTTGATTTTATTAACCCTAAGATGTCCAAACATTTATGGATGTACGAAGGTGTAACGGAGTATTTTGCAGGACATGTACAGGTTTATGGAGGGATGCAAACTCCTGAAGAGTATCTTGGTGTAATTGAAGGAAAATTAACAGGTTCTAGCCATTATAATGATGTGTTACCATTTACCGAAATGAGTTTAGGTTGTTTGGATGAGCATGAAAATGAGTATGGGAATGTTTATCAAAAAGGTGCATTAATAGGTATGTGTTTGGATATTTTATTACGAGAGCAGTCTAATGGAGATAAGGGTGTTAAAGATATGATGGCAATGTTATCAAAAGAATACGGTAAATATAAATCATTCAATGATGTTGATTTGTTTGATAAAATTGCAGAGTTATCATCGGCTGAAATAAGAACATTTTTTACTAAGCATGTAGAGGGAGAAGTTGAGCTCCCATTCAAAACAGTTTTTAATAAAGTAGGGATTACATATAAAAAAGATGTTATTGTTAAGGAAATAGGGTTGGGAGGTGTTATGCTAAGTTTTAATCCAGAGACTCAGCGTTTGTTTGTGGCAGATATGTCAAATATTAATGAATTTGGTAAGTCGCTAGGATATAAAACGAATGATGAAATTATATCAGTAAATGGAGTTAAAATAGATGTGGGTACTGTGCAAAAGCAATTAAAAGATTTTAAACATAACACTAAAGAAGGTGATAAAGTAGAGGTTTTGGTAGCAAGAAAAGAGAAGGGAAAGGTGAAAGAAAAGAAATTGAAAGCAAAAGCTATTTTAGTAGAAAAACATAAAGATTTTGTAGTTGAATTTAATAAAGATGCTACGGAAAATCAACTAGAACTCAGAAAATCTTGGTTAGGACAAAAGTGAAAATGATTACTTTAGTTATTTGAATAAATGCGGAACAAAAAAAGGTTATACTGGATCTCTCAAATAGTCGGATGGCTATTATATGCATTTATTGTTGGTGTTTTTAATATATTAACGGGGAATGAAGTAAGTGCGGAGTTAATATACAGTTTAATTTCAATTTTTTTAATAGGATTGTCTGTAGCACATACCTTTAGAATAATTATTGTTAAATTAAATTGGATGAGGTTTAATATACCTCGTTTAATACCTCGAATTTTATTTGGGACACTGATTGCAGGAATAATAGTTTATTTTTTAAAGTCTATTATTATAGAGCGATTAATTGTTCACGATGCGTATGAATTTAATTTAACAGAAGCTTTCCCCTCAATAATTAGCTGGACCTTGCTGTACTTAATTTGGTCATTACTTTATTTTTTATTTCATTTTGTAACTAATTATAAACAAGAAGAGATTAAAAATTTAAAATGGCAAGCAGCAAAAAATGAAATAGAACTCAATAAATTAAAATCACAGTTAAACCCTCATTTTATTTTTAATTCTATGAATAGTATTAGGGCATTAATTAATGAGGAGCCAGCTTTAGCGAAAGAAGCGATAACACAACTGTCTAACGTGTTAAGAAATTCTTTATTGATGGGGCGGAAAAAATTAATTTCATTAGGAGATGAAATGAGATTGGTAAACGATTACTTAGGATTGGAGAAAACTCGTTTTGAAGAAAGATTAAATATTGTAAAAAACATATCTAAAGATTCAGAAATGTTTTTGATTCCGCCTTTAATGCTTCAAACACTAGTAGAGAATGGAATAAAACACGGAACATCTAAGTTGCCAGAAGGTGGGACAATAGAAATAAATGCCTTTTTAGAAAAAGGTAATTTAAAAATTATGATTTATAATAGTGGCGTTTATGATAAAGAAAAGGAGTCTGAAACCGGATTTGGATTAGTAAACACTATTCAGCGATTAAGATTAATTTATGGAGACAAAGCTGTTTTTGAAATTACAAATGATAATAATCGTGTGAAAACCACGCTTTTAATTCCAAAAGAAACAATTCTTTAATAAGTTAGAATATATGAAAGCAATAATAGTTGATGATGAAAGGTTGGCGAGAAATGAGTTAAGAAGCTTGTTAAGTGAATTTCCAGATATAGAAATTATTGAAGAGTGTAATAGTGCTGAATCAGCAATTGCAGCAGTAGATAAATTAAAGCCTGATGTAGTTTTTTTAGATATTCATATGCCCGGTAAAGATGGGTTCGGAGTGTTAGAAGAATTAGATTATATGCCTCATGTAGTATTTATAACTGCTTATGATGAGTATGCAATTAAAGCTTTTGATGTAAATGCATTAGATTATTTATTAAAACCGATTGAAGCTGACCGGTTAAAAGAAGCAATTGAAAAAGTAAAAACTGAATTAATAGAACCTGTTGCGTTATCAGATAAATTAGGGTTAAATCACCAAGTATTTGTTAAGGATGGGGATAAATGTTGGTTTGTAAACCTTTCTGATGTTCCAATGTTTGAGTCGGAAGGGAATTACGTTAGGGTTTATTTTGGGAAGAACAAACCATTAGTATTAAAGTCATTAAATAATTTAGCTCATAAGCTAGATGAAGAAGTTTTTTTTAGAGCTAACCGTAAGTATATTATTAATTTAAACTGGATAGATAGTATTGAAAGTTGGTTTAATGGTGGTTTAATGGTTAAGCTAAAAAATGGAGAACAAGTAGAAATTTCAAGACGTCAAGCTAGTAAGTTAAAAGAAATGAAAAGCTTATAAAATTTTCAATCTTTTATCTTATAAAAAATGTGTTCTATCTTACATTTATATACGTACGTATAATAATTTAATGATGTTGTTGTTTTTTTTCGGATATTGAATACTCAATAGGATGTAATATGGAAAGAATTAAAATAGAAGCCACAGACGTATCGCCAGAAGTTATTTTAGATCTTGAGAATAATCAATTTTCAATTAGAGGTAAATCTGTAGTAACAGAAGTAGATACTTTCTATGCTCCGCTTATTGATTGGCTTGAAAATGTCCAAGAAAAAATGGATAAAAGAGTTGATTTTGTGTTTGATTTAGAGTATTTTAATATCTTTTCTTCAAAAAGAATTTTATTCATTTTATATAAATTGAGTGATCTCAAAAAAAATGGTGCAGATATTAATGTTGTTTGGCATTTTTCTATGGAAGATGATGATATGAAAGAGGTGGGAGAAGACTTTGCTTGCATGGTAAACCTTCCTTTTGAATTTGTTAGTAGCACATTATACCATGAAGTAAGTTAAACGATTTTTTAGCATTGTTTTAAGTTATAATTTTACCAACTTTTATCTTTACTTTAAATATATTGTTCACTTTTGCAGTAATAAACTGTAAAGGAGAACTTTAATTTCCAATAAATCATGAAAAACATATCTTTAGCTTTAAACAGTATATTAATTATCGCTGTTGCGGTACTTTATTATTTACATTTTTCTAATACTAATCAAGTTATAGAAGAGGTAGAGGAAATACAAATAGTAGAAGAACCTGTTGTTGAAGTAGCGAAAATAGATTCTAAAATAGGGTATATTAATGTAGATTCTCTGCAAGATAAATACAAACTATATGAAGAGTTATCTAATAAGCTGAACGCAAGAGAAAAGAGGTATGAAAGAGAATTGTCAGGTAAATCTGCTGCTTTCGAGAAAAAAGTAATGGATTTTCAGAAAAAGGCGCCAACTATGACTCAATTTGAAGGGCAGACGAAGCAAAAAGAGTTAGCAAAAGAGGAGCAGGATTTGTATGAAATGCGAGATAAATTTGCGGTTAAATTCCAAAATGAGCAAATAAAATTAAATGAGCAATTACAGAACAAGATTAAAGATTACATCAAAGAATTTAATACTGAAAAACAATATAATATCATTATAGGATCATCTAGTGTTGGTAATATGGTGCTTTATTTTGATGAAGGAATAGATATTTCAAATGAGGTAGTTCTTGGTTTGAATGAGCAGTATGATGTTGAAAAAGCTCCAAAAGAAGAAAAATAATGTTGATTTCAAAAGAAAAAGAAAAAACAAATATTGCCGAATACATTTTGTATATGTGGCAAATAGAAGATATTATCCGTTCTCACGATTTTGATTTAATTCAAATAACAGATACTGTTATTTCTAGATTTAATACAGAAAAGGAAATTCAATACGATATGAAACTATGGTATCAGAATTTAATTGAGGCGATGATGAAAGAAGGGATCTCTGATAAAGGGCATTTAAAAGCTACAATGAGATATGTTGAAGAATTAAATAATTTGCATAATTCATTGCTAACTACTATGCAGGATGTTCAATACCAGGAAGCATATCTTGCAGCAAAAGATAACATTAATAATTTCATGATTAAATCTGGAGGAGAGTCTAGAAATGAGGTTCATGCTTGTTTGTTAGGTCTTTATGGATTTTTATTATTGAAATTTAAAGGTGTAGAAATTAGCGCTGCAACTAAAGAAGCAATGGCTTC
>JAESTF010000196.1 GCA_016763795.1 Flavobacteriales bacterium | reverse complement strand
TGACTTCTGGAATTATAAGTATCCCTGCAATTATTGGATTTATTACCTTATTTGGTATTGCTACAAGAAATGGAATATTGTTAGTTTCTCGTTACCAAGCATTACAAAAAAAAGGTGAAGGATTATATGATACCATCATCAATGGATCATTAGATCGGTTAAATCCAATTTTAATGACTGCTTTAACAACAGCTTTAGCACTTATTCCATTAGCATTATCTGGTGATTTACCAGGAAATGAAATTCAGAGCCCAATGGCAATTGTAATTTTAGGAGGCCTATTAAGCTCTACCCTTCTAAATATTTTTATCGTACCAATTGTGTATTATTATTCAAATCTTAAACAACAACAAGCATGAAAAATCTAATAATTATAGCTGCATTATTATCAGTTACTGTTAGTAATGCTCAAGAAAAAATAGATAATATTCTTACGGATATTTTAAAAAACAATAAATCTATTATTGCCAATCACCAATTCTGGGAAGCAAAAAAGCTACTTTACAAAACAGGTTTAAATCCTGAAAATCCTAAATTTGAATATGAAAATTTAAGAGGAAACAATGGTAATCAAGTCGATTACTATATTGTTCAATCTTTTGATTTCCCTACGGCATATATTAAGAAAAATCAGGTCGCTAACCGACAAGTTGCACAATCCAATTTTAAAGAGGATGCTTTTCGTCAGGATATCTTATTAAAGGCTAAACAATATTGTTTAACTCTTATTTTTCTGAATAAAAAGCAAACTGAATTAACAAAGAGGTCCGAAAATGCTTCAGAAATCCATAAGGCATATCAACAAAAATTGGCCAATGGAGATGCGAATATACTTGATGTGAATAAGGCAAAGTTGCAATTACTTAATGCTGAAAATTCAATGCGCATCAATCAAAGTGAAATTGATTTGTACAACCAAAGATTAACAGAATTAAATGGAGGTATCTCAGTTTTACTTAGCAATAACACTTATCCATTAACAGCAATTTTACCAGCTTATGAAACTTTAGAAGCAGCAATTGAAGAGGCTGATCCTAATTTAAAATCAATTCATCAACAGAATGAAATTGATCAAAAGAAGTTAGAATTAAGTAGAGCTATGTCTTTACCAAAATTTGAAGGAGGTTACCGTTCTCAAGACTTTGCTGGGCAAACCATTCAGGGTATACATTTAGGAATTACAATACCTTTATGGGAAAATAAGAACAAGGTAAAACATCAAAAAGCTCATTTAAAATTTAATGATCTACAAGTAATTGAGCATCAGAATGAACATCATAATGAGATTAAACAATTGTATCAAAAATACACTAGCCTATCCATTGCAATTGATGCGTATAAAAAATTGTTGAGTACAGTTAACAACAACCAACTTCTTAATAAAGCACTGAACCTAGGAGAAATATCTTCTTTACAGTATTTTATGGAATTAAATTATTATTACGATTCTTATGATACTTTTTTAGACTTGGAAAACGATTATCATCAGGTTATTGCTGAGCTGTATAAATATCAACTGTAACTTAGTTATCTGTTATTGTGAGTGTAGTATGATATGGAGTAATCTCATCAATAAGATTACTCCATTCTTTGCTATGGCGATTCTATTTTTATTACTTTTATGCTAATATGAAAAATACTGCTTACTTTTTTATTACAGCAACAGGTATAATTATCACATTAATTTACGGACAAAGCCTCTTAGTTCCTTTTGTTTTTGCGCTACTACTATGGTTTCTTGTAAGAAAAATTAGACAATCATTAGATAAAATTAAGTTTATTAGAAAATATTTACCTTCTTGGATAAAAAGTTTAATTCCTTCTATTATACTCATTACTATTTTAGGGTTTATCTCTAAACTCCTATCTGCTAACATAAATTCCTTAGCTAAATCATACCCTATTTATGAGCAAAATGTAGAAATAATGATCGCTCAATTAAATGAGGTGTTTCAAATTAATTTAATTGATTATTTTAAAACTCATTCTAGCGATTTTGACTTTGGTATTATTCTAAAAAAAATATTCAAATCCTTAACTGACTTGCTAAGTAACGCTTTTATCATTATCATTTATGCATTATTTATTTTCATTGAAGAAACCAATTTTAACTCTAAACTAAAAGCTGTATTTACTCAAAAAAATCAGTACGAAAGCTTAAGTAATGTTTTAGAAAAAATAGAAAAATCTATTACTAGTTATATTGGTCTAAAAACATTTGTAAGTTTCCTTACAGGTTTAGTAAGTTATATTGCACTATTATTTATTGGAATAGATGCACCTCTTTTTTGGGCTTTTTTAATTTTCCTATTAAACTATATTCCAACAATAGGTTCGCTAATTGGAACTCTTTTTCCTGCTGTATTTTGTTTATTACAATTTGGTGAGTTCACCCCTTCCCTATTAGTTTTAGGGATTGTTGGTACAATACAAGTAATAGTTGGTAACTTATTAGAACCTAAACTAATGGGCAACTCTTTAAATATTAGTTCATTCGTTGCCATATTTGCTTTATCCTTCTGGGGAGCGCTATGGGGTATTACAGGAATGCTTTTAAGTGTTCCAATAACCGTTATTATGGTAATTGTATTTTCTCATTTTGAGAACACAAAACCTATTGCAATCATGCTATCCGAAAAAGGGAAGATTTAGAAAAACTATTTTTTAGAGACTACTGTTTTAGCAATCATATCATGGATCGTTTGTTTGTTATCCATAAAAGTCAAAAAGAAACCAACAAAAATTGCCATCCCCCAAAAACTACCTAACACACTTATCGCCATCAATCCAGACACGCTTCCAATTAATGCGATAATATTATTCCCATATTTTAAACCAGACCTTAACCATAATTTTTGTGATGGTAAGTTTCCCCCATCCAAATCTGTAACCTTTATTCCTAAAATAAACTTACCCACACTTTGTCCAAAAATACCTTCTAGCACAACTAATATTAAACCTGCAAAAGCTGCTCCTGCAGAAATAGACATCCAACTCTTGACAATACTCATGAATGGATTTATAAATTGATTTGACTTAGGAGATAAATGTTGAATTTCATTCATTTGTTCGTTCATATCTGCCATTTGATTCCCAAAAAATAAATCAAGAAAAAAATCTCCTACAAATAGCGTTAACACATAACCAAACAAAAAAACAAATACAATGTCGATTAAATAAGCTCCTGCTCTTAACCAAAAGCCAATTCGTTCACTTGTTATCTGTTCTATATTGTTTTCCATTATTATTGTATTAATTCAATTCCCTCTTCAAAACCTCAACAATACGTTTAGTCGCTTTCCCATCCCAATTTGGAGGGATAGATCCCGTTTTATATGTACCGTTTTCTATCTCGTTAATTTTTGCAGCAACAGCTTCAAAATTGTATTCTACCAACTCGTTAGTTCCAATAGTGATGGTACTTGGTCTTTCAGTATTTTCTCTTAATGTTAAACACGGAACTTGTCTAAACGTAGTTTCTTCTTGTATTCCTCCACTATCGGTTAACACATATTTACAAGTGCTTATCAATTTCTGGAAAGCCAAATAATTTAAGGCTTCAGTAATAATTACTTTAGGATTACTGTCCAATTGTTCAAACAAACCATGCTTAATTAAACTATTTTTTGTTCGGTGGTGTATTGGTAATATCAAGTGGCTATTCTCTGAAACTTTCTCAATAATGTTTAACAAAATTTCTAAACGTTCTTTAGTATCCACATTGCTTGGTCGGTGCATAGTCATCAACACAAAACTCTTCTCTTCTATTCCTAATTCTTCTAAAATATTGTTTTGTTGGATCACTTCATCAAAAGCCACCAAGGTATCAATCATGGTATTTCCTACAAAATGAATGTTCTTCTCGTCTTTACCTGCTTCAATTAAATTATCATAACCACTTTGTTCTGTAACAAAAAAACCATCACACACTAAATCGGTAATTAAACGATTAATCTCTTCTGGCATTTCGTTATCATAACTTCTTAACCCACTTTCTAAATGGAATAATTTGGTTCCTGTTTTGTTTCCAACAATTGCCGCAGCCAATGTAGAGTTTACATCTCCCACAACAATCAACGCATCTGGTTGGTGTTTAATTACTGCTTTTTCAATCTC